>JBGAKU010000262.1:0-7694 GCA_044224255.1 Geminicoccaceae bacterium | reverse complement strand
CGCGCACAGTCTCGCCATGTCGGTGTCGGTGAGGGTCCGCAGCGTTGCCCAGACCTCGGCATGACCAGGCGCGATCCCGAAGGCGGGTTCGCCGAGCCGGGCATGGGTCACGGTGGCGAGCGTGAAGCCTTCGGTCAGCGGTCCCCCTACCCCCAGCGCGGTCAGGGCGGGCAGCAGCCGCGCCACCGTCACCGTCGGCGCTATCCCCTGCTCAGGCATCGAGGCATGGGCGGTTCGGCCGGTCAGGACGACACGCATGCCGCGCGAAGCGCAGTTGACGGGCCCCTCCGCCAGCTCGACCCGGCCGAGCGGCAAACCGGGCAGGTTGTGCAGGGCGAAGGCCCAATCGGGCGCGAGGTCCTCAAAGCGTGGGTCCGCGAGAACCGCAGCGGCACCTGCACCGTTCTCCTCAGCCGGCTGGAACAGGAGCACGACCCGTCCGCGCGCGGGGCGCCGGCGCTCCAGGCCCCACGCCAGGGCCAGAAGGGTGGCCATATGCCCATCATGGCCGCAGGCATGCGCCCTGCCCTGCCGCAGCGAGCGATGCGGCAGATCGCTGATCTCCTCGATCGGCAGCCCGTCGAGCTCGGCGCGCAACATGACGGTCGGCCCCGATGACGCCCCGGCATAGACCGCGACGACGCCGTGTCCGCCGAGGTTGGTCACGATCCGGTCAGCACCGGCGTCGGCGAGCCATTCGGCAATCGTGCGCGCGGTCTCTGCCTCCTGCCCCGACAGCTCCGGCCGAGCGTGCAGCGTGCGGCGAAGGGCCGTGAGCTCGCGCAGATCATGCTCGCCTAGAAACATGTGGCGGCTCGTCTCAGCCGAAGGCGCGCCGCGCCGGGCGGCGGATCGGCATCAGGTTGCCGACGAACTCCTCCGCGCTCCGGCGCCAGGAAAAGCGCAGCGCGAACTCGCGGCAAAGCGCGCGCGGGATCGCCAGGGCTCGCAGCGCGGCGTGGCGCAGGTCGTTGTCGAGCACGCCTACCGGCGCCCTGCCGATGACGTCCATCGGGCCGTGCACCGGATAGGCCGCGACTGGCAGGCCGCAGGCCAGGGCCTCCAGAAGCACGAGGCCGAACGTCTCGAACCGGCTCGGCAGCACGAACACGTCGCTGGCCGAATAGTATCGGCTCAACTCCTCGCCCTTCTTCCAGCCGGTGAACACCACCTCGGGGTAGCGCTCGCGGTAGCTCGCGAGCTGCGGTCCGGCGCCGACCACGAGCTTGGTCCCCGGCAGGTCCAGCCCCAGGAAATCGTCGAGATTCTTCTCGGCCGACACGCGGCCGACATAGGTGAAGACCGGCCGCGGCAGATCCATAAGGCCGTGCGCCTCGATCGGGCGGAACAGCTCGGTGTCCACACCGCGACACCAGCGCCGGATGTTGACGAAGCCCTTGGTGCGCAGCTCCCGCTCAAGGCTATCGGTCTGCACCATGAAGCCGTTGCCGGCATTGTGGAACCAGCGCTGGAGTGCGAGCACGAGATCGTGCGGGACGCCGAACTTTTCCTCGAAGTAGATGCCTGCACGGGTGTGGTAGGAGGTCGTGAACGGCCAGCCGCGGCGCAGGCAGTGGCGGCGCGCCGCAAGCCCGACGGGACCTTCGACTGGAATATGGACGGCATCCGGCGCGAAGTCGTCCATCAACCGGGCGAGCTTGATGCCCGGAGCCACCGCGATGCGGATTTCCGGATAGCTCGGCATGGGAACGGTAGGGAACCGCTCCGGCCCCAGCACCTCGACATCGTGGCCGAGCGAGCGCAGCTCGTCGACCACCGCGCTCAGGGTGCGGACCACGCCATTGATCTGCGGATACCAAGCGTCGCTCGCGATCAAGATCCGCATGGAGGCCCGAGATCCCGTCGATTTGTCCCGCGATGAGCTGTGCAAGCGATTGATACCGGTCGATCCGGAGGCCGGTTCCGAGGGCACGACACTGTTCCTGCCGAGGAGAAGCGACGTGGACGACCGGCTGCAGATCGTGTTCCACAATCTCGAGCCTTCGGCGGCCGTCGAGGCGGACATCCGCGAGCGGTTCGGCAAGCTCGAGAAGAGATATGATCGGCTGACCTCATGTCGGATCTCGATCGAGAAGCTTCATCGCCAGCATCGCACCGGCAACATCTTCGAGGTCCACATCGACATGCTCGTGCCCGGCGCGGAACTCACGATCAGCAGGCAGCCGCAGCGAGCCAAGGAGCGCTATGCCAATCCCGACGTCTATGCCTCCATCCGCGACGCCTTCGCCGCCGCGGAACGTCAGCTCAAGCGGTTCAAGCGCCAGCAGAGGGAGGACCTTCAGCCGCACGAGCCTTTGTTTCGCGGAGCGGTTGCCGAGCTGCATCCCGAAGAGGACTGGGGCTATCTGCTGACCAAGGAAGGGGCTCTGCTATACTTCCATCGCAACGCCGTGCCGGACGGATCCTTCGATCGGCTGAACAGGGGCGATCTGGTAAACTACGTCGAGACCACGGGTGCGACCGGGCCCACCGCGGCAAAGGTCTGGCGCGCGGCGGATCGCGATCTCGTCCGGGCATGATCCGGCGGTTGGCAGTGCGCCGCGGCGCACCACATGCAGAGGCGAGCGGCAGGCGATTCGAACCCGTCCTGCCGCCGAGCAATGAGGGGAACTCGGACTGAGCGCGAACGGCGCACCGAAGCTCACTTCCGTGAGCGGACGCGACACCGCTCCCATGCGGGGCTCCACGGTGGAGGAGGCGCTTGCCCTGTGCGAGACGGGCGAGTGGGACGGCATCCGCCAGCTGCGGGAATGGAATGACGGCAGATTGCGGATCACGCTCGAGCGCATGCTCGGCGACGAGGCTCTCGCCGTCCAGGCTCTGGAAGCGGCTCTGGACGACATTTGGCGCCATGCGGGTGCCCACCGCGCCCTAGGTGTCAATGCAGAGGACTGGCTGTTCGGCCGCCTGCGCCAGGTCGCACACCTCTACCGCAGCAGCTCCGCTCCAACCCATCTGCGCGCGGTGCCGAGGGCCGTGGATCCGACCCTGGATGTCCCACAGCCGGCCGCAGCGCCGGTCGAGACCATCCAGCCGCTCGGCGAGCCGGACTCGGATTCCCCCGAGCTCGTCAATTCCCGCCTTCGGCGGCCGTCGGCACCCGTGCAATCCCGACCGATTGATCGCGCACCGGTTCCTCCGGCGCGGCGCCGGATTCGGCGGCGATGGCTGCGGGTCGTGCTTCTCTGGCTGGTCGCGGGGGCTCTTGGATTTGCGCTCGCCTTGGCGGGATTGCTGTGGCTGACCCGCACCCCCCTGTTTGACGGCGCCGTCGAGCAGGCCATGCCCGCCTCGTCACCGACGGCCGAGGCGCCTGTTCCTCCGCCGTCGGCACGCGATCTCGTCGGGCCGCCCCTCAGGGCGCCCGAGCCGCCGAGCGACGTACTCGCGCCGGAGACGCTCGCTCCCTCTGCCCCGACACCAGTCCGCCCCACGCCGGCCGCGCCGCGGGATGCCGCGGTCGTTCCGTCGGCGCGGGTCGTGATCCACCACGGCGGCGATGCTGAAAGCCGCGAGGTGGCGCAGCGACTCGCCGATCAGCTCCGCCGCGCGAACTACGGCACCGTCGAGATCAGGACGGTGCCATTCGAGATCGGCAGCGCCAGCGTGCGCTTCTTCCACGGCGAGGACCGCTTGGCCGCGCAGCAGCTGGTCAACGCGCTCGGTCCATTCCTGGTGTGGCAGGGCCGGGCGGCGCCGACCGCTCCGATCGACTTCACCGACTACCGGCCCCTGCCCAGCCCGGGCTCGCTCGAGATCTGGCTGCCCCGGCGCTGACCGCGGCTCAGTTCTTGGCCTTGTCGACCAGCTTGCCCTTGGCGATCCAAGGCATCATGCCGCGCAGGCGCTCGCCCACCGCCTCGATGCCGTGGTCGGCGTGGCGACGCCGCATGGCCTTGAAGCTGACCTGCCCGGCCTTGTTCTCGAGCACCCAGTCGCGGGCGAAGCGGCCTTCCTGGATGTCGGCCAGGACGCGCTTCATCTCGGCCTTGGTCTCGTCGGTGACGATGCGCGGGCCGGTCTTGTAGTCGCCATACTCGGCCGTGTTGCTGATCGAGTACCGCATGTTGGCGAGGCCGCCCTCGTAGATCAGATCCACGATCAGCTTCACCTCGTGCAGGCACTCGAAGTAGGCCATCTCCGGCGCGTAGCCGGCCTCGACCAGCGTCTCGTAGCCCGCCTCGATCAGGGCGCTCAGCCCACCGCAGAGCACGACCTGCTCGCCGAACAGGTCGGTCTCGCACTCCTCCTTGAAGGTCGTCTCGATCACGCCAGCCCGCCCACCGCCGATGGCGCTGGCGTAGGACAGGCCGAGATCGAGCGCCCCGCCCGAGGCGTCCTGCTGGATGGCGACGAGGCAGGGGACGCCGCCGCCCTTGACGTACTCGGCGCGGACCAGATGGCCGGGGCCCTTGGGGGCGACCATCAGCACGTCGAGGTCGGGGCGCGGCTCGATCAGCTTGAAGTGGATGTTGAAGCCGTGCGCGAACAGGAGGGCCGCACCCTCCTTCATGTTCGGGCCGAGATCGTCACGGTAGAGGTCCGCCTGCAGCTCATCGGGGACCAGGACCATGACCACATCGGCCCACTTCGCGGCCTCGGCCGGCGTCATGCACTTGATGCCCGCCGCCTCGACCTTCGCCCGTGTCGCCGAGCCGGCCTTCAGCGCCACCGCCACCTCGGGCACGCCGCTGTCCTTGAGGTTGTTGGCGTGGCCGAAGCCCTGGCTGCCATAGCCGACGACCGCGACCTTCTTGCCCTTGATCAGGTTCAGATCGGCGTCGGCATCGTAGTAGACGCGCATGGTGCCCAGATTCCCTCGATCGTTGTGTCGTGTGTCAGCCGCGCGCCGGATCCGCGGCGAGGATGGTGTCGCCACGCCCGATCGCCACCACGCCGGCGCGGCTGACCTCCGCCGGCTCGAGCAGGTCGATGAACGCGTCGAGCTCGTCCGACGTGCCGGTGACCTCGAACACGAACGAGCCCGGCATGCTGTCGACCAGCCGCGCATGCATGAAGTCGGCAAGGCGGAGCGCACCGATCAGCCGCTCACGGTCGCCGAGCACCTTCACCAGCGCCAGCTCGCGCTCGACGTGCGGCCCCTCGGCGGTGAGATCTCGCACCCGCTGCACCGGCACGAGCTTGGCGAGCAGCGACTTGATCTGCTCGATCACGAACTCGCTGCCGGTCGTCACGATGTTGATCCGCGACAGGCCGCGCACCTTGTCGACCTGCGCCACCGTCAGGCTCTCGATGTTGTAGCCGCGGCCCGAGAACAGGCCGATCACCCGCGCGAGCACGCCGGGCTCATTGTCCACGAGCGCCACGATCGTGTGGCGCCGGTCTTCCGCTGTCGCTGCCATCGGTCCCCGGGGGTCAAACGGTGCTGCGGCGACTTAAGGCGGCGGCACCGACGTGACAAGCAGGTTATGCGGCGGGGCGGGTGCACGGACCCGCCCCATCCGCGACGAATGTCCGATCACTCGAGCTTCGGCCGACTGGCGCGCCGGCAGCGCGATGAATCAGGCGCGCGCGAACTCCGAGCGCGCCTCGCCCACCGCCACCCGCAGACGCTCGAAGGCCTGCGTGAAGCTCTGGGTCATCTCCTCCGACAGGTCCGCGCCCGCCCGGCGCAGACCGATCAGCCGCTCCTTGAGCGCCGCGAGCCCGGCCTCCAGATCGCGTTTCCGGTGGCCGTCGAGACCGCCGATCTCACGCTCCAGATCGGCGACGCGCACCGCCATGCGGTCGACATATCCAGCGAGCTGGCTCATCCCTACCTCTCCAGCTACGGTCAGAAGGAACGGGAAGCCTAGCATCCAGGCGGCGGAGCGCCAACCCGGCGGCCGGCCTCACACCAGCACCATGCCCTCTTCCGAGATCGCCTCGTGCGGACTCTCGTCCTCTGGGCTGAGCTTGATCTCGTTGTGCGCAGCACCACCCGGGATCATCGGGTAGACGTTCTCGGCCCGCTCGACCACGATGTCGGCGATCACCGGGCCTGGCATCCGCAGCGCCTGCTCGATCACCCCGTCGAGCTGATCGATCGTATCGGCCCGCAGGCCGACGGCACCGAATGCCTCGGCGAGCTTCACGAAGTCCGGCAGCGCATCCATGTAGCTCTGGGAATGGCGCGAGCCGTGGAAGAAGTCCTGCCACTGGCGGACCATGCCCATGTAGCTGTTGTTCAGGATGAAGCTCTTGACCGGCAGCCGGTACTGCACGGCAGTCGACATCTCCTGCATGTTCATCACCCAGGAGGCATCGCCGGAGATGCACAGGACCGTGGCGTCCGGGTGCGCGACCTGCACGCCAAGCGCGGCCGGGAAGCCGTAGCCCATCGTGCCGAGGCCGCCCGAGGTCATCCACCGAAGCGGCAAGTCGAACGGAAAATGCTGCGCCGCCCACATCTGATGCTGGCCGACGTCGGTGGTGACGTAGGTGTCCAGATGCTTCGTCGCCTCGTACAGCCGCCGCACCGCGGTCTGCGGCTTGATCGCGCGACCATTCTGTCGATAGCGGTAGGAGTCGACCTTCTGCCAAGCCCGGATCTGCTTCCACCAGGGCTCGGTCCGGTCTGCGCGGACCGCGTTCGAGCGCCGTTGCCACGCGGCGGCCAAGGCATTCAGGCACTTCTGCGCGTCACCCACGATTGCGACGTCGACGCCCACATTCTTGTTGATCGAGGACGGATCGATATCGACGTGGATCTTCTTGCTGCGCGGCGAGAAGCCATCCAGGCGGCCTGTGACTCGGTCGTCGAAGCGGGCACCGATGCAGACCATGACGTCGCAGTCGTGCATCGCCATGTTGGCCTCGTAGGTCCCGTGCATGCCGAGCATGCCGACGAACTGGGGATCCGAGGCCGGATACGCACCAAGGCCCATGAGGGTCAGCGTGATCGGACAGCCGGTGGCCCGGACGAGCTCGGTCAGCTTGGCGCAAGCTGACGGGCCGGCATTGATCACGCCGCCGCCGACATAGAAGATCGGCCGCTCGGCGCGGGCGAGCAGATCGGCGGCTTCCTCGATCCGCGCCGCGTCCGGCTCGGTGCGCGGATGATAGGTGCGGTGCTGGACCTCGTCCTTGCCGCAATAAGGTGCCTTGCCCATCTGGATGTTCTTGGGCAGGTCGATGACCACGGGCCCGGGCCGCCCGGTGCGGGCGACGTGGAACGCCTCGTGCATGACGCGGGCCAGATCCTCGGGCCGCTTCACCAGATAATTGTGCTTGGTGCAGGGGCGCGTGATCCCGACCGTATCCGCCTCCTGGAAGGCGTCGTTGCCGATCATGTGGGTCGGCACCTGCCCGGTCAGGCAGACGATCGGCACCGAATCCATGAGCGCGTCGGTGAGACCCGTGACAGTGTTGGTGGCACCGGGGCCAGATGTGACGAGAACGACGCCGACCTTGCCGGTCGAGCGGGCATAGCCCTCGGCCGCGTGCACCGCGGCCTGCTCGTGGCGGACGAGGATGTGGCGGACCTTGTCCTGCTGGAACAGCGCGTCGTAGAGCGGAAGCACGGCACCGCCCGGATAGCCGAAGATCACCTCAACGCCCTGATCGACCAGCGCCTGGATCACCACCTGCGCGCCGGTCAGCGTCGCGTCGGTGGCGGGGGCGGACATGGTCGTCGCGGCGGTCATGGATCTGCTCCTCGGGCATTCCGGCCC
>JBGAKU010000261.1:0-7722 GCA_044224255.1 Geminicoccaceae bacterium | reverse complement strand
GATTGGAGCAGTAGGGGCATTGCAGCGGGCAGCGATGGGTCAGCTCGGCGAGCAGACCCATCGGCGGCTCGCTCCACGGCTCGCGCCGGCCGAACATACGGTCACCCATGACCGGCCTCGACGGCGAGGAAACCCTGGTCGGCGAGATCCTGCAGCATCCGTCGCACGTCGCCGCTGATCGTCTCGCGCGGAGCGTCGAACTCCTCGGCGAGTCCCTCGATCAGGGACCCGAGCTCGCTCCCACCGCCGAGCCGCTCGATGATCGTCACCGAGGTCGGGCAGGGGAACAGGACCCGCTCGGGTGCCAGCAGCACCCAGCGGTCGCGCACCCGGTCGAAATGCAGCCGGACCCAGGGCGGCAGTGCCACCCTGTCGGCCTCGGCGAGCGCCTCCAGGCTCATGCCGCCCTCGCTGCGGCCACGTCCTCGGGCATGAACGCGCCGATCGGGATGCCGCCGACGAGCACATAGGAGTGATGCAGGGCGTCGAGCTGCGCCCACAGCACGTCACACTTGAAGATCAGCGCGCGGGCAACGGCCAGCCGCTTCTCGGCGGTGTCCGCATGCTCGCGCACATAGTCCAGGGCGAAGCCGGCATCGCGCGGCGCCTGATCGAGGCGGCGGCGGAAATAGGCCACCATCTCCTCGCTGACGAAGCTGTAGTGCTGCAGCAGTCCCGGGATCCGTTCCTCATGGATCTTGGGTGCGAACAGCTCGGTGAGCGAGGAGGCGATCGCCTCGAGCAGGGTGCGGTCGCGGACATAGCGGACATAGGCGTCCACCGCGAACTTGGTCGCCGGCAGGATACCCTCCTCCGACGTCACATACTCGGGATCGAGCCCCAGCCCCTGGCACAGGTGCAGCCAGCGGACGATGCCGCCCTCCTGATCGCCGATGCCGTCATGGTCCAGCATCCGTACCGTCCACTCGCGCCGCAGCGCACGGTCCTCGCAGCGCGACATCAGCGCCGCGTCCTTCATCGGGATGCGGCTCTGGTAGTAGTAGCGGTTCAGCGCCCAGGCCTGAACCTGGCCCCGGCTCAGCTTGCCGGTGTGCAGCAGGCGATGGAACGGATGCAGGATGTGGTAACGCTCGGCCCCGATCTCGCGGAGCGCGGCCTCCAGCGCGTCGGCACTGTCCAAGGCGCCATAGCGGGTCGCGATCACAGCGTCAGCTCCATGCCGTCATGGGCGACCTCCCAGCCCGCCCGCTCCAGCTCGGCGCGCTCGGGGCTGTCGGCGAGAAGCGCCGGATTGGTGTTGTTGACGTGGATGAACACGCGGCGGCCAATCGCGAGATCCTGCAGCATGGCCATCGGCCCGTCCGGCCCGCTCATGCTGACATGGCCCATGCGTCGTCCGGTCTTGGCGCCGACTCCCTGCACGATCATCTCGTCGTCGCGCCACAGCGTGCCGTCCATGAACAGGAGGTCGGCACCGTCGATCCGTGCCCGCAGCGCGTCCGTGACGCGGGCGCAGTTCGCCAGATAGATCATCCGCCGGCCAAGCGCGCGGATCTCCAGGCCCAGCGTGTCGCCCGCCATCGCCTCGGTATCGAGCGCGGTACCTGCCTTACCCTCGAGATAGAGCGGCAGCTTGCCCGGCGCCAGGAACGGCTGCAGCGTCGGCCCGAGTGCCGCATCCGCCGCGTCCTTCAGCGCGATCTCGATCTCCGCCGTCAGCGGCCGCCGGGGCACGAGCTCCCGGTTCACCACGTCGAAGATCGGGTTACGGTCGAGCACGTCCAGCACCCGCGGATGGGCATAGATCGCGAACGGCGTCCCTTCGCGCAGATGCAGGAGCCCGGCCACGGCGTCGACGTCGGCGTTGGTCAGGATCACCGCCGCCACCGGCGAGGAGCGATGCCCGCAGCTCGGATGCAGACAGGCGTTGGCCTCGATCTGCTGGCGGAGATCGGGCGCCGCATTGACCAGCATCCAGCGCTGGCCATCGGCCGAAAAGGCGACCGAGGCCTGGGTCGCCGGCCGTGCGGCCGGGTCACCCCGCCTTGCGCGCCGGCATGCCTCGCTGTCGGCGTTCCACTGTGGAAAGCCGCCGCCGGCGGCGGCACCCAGAACGCGCACGCGCATGTCGGGATTCGCCGTCGGCGACGTCGGTTCTGCTTAGGCCTGCGCCGGCAGATACATGGTGACTTCCATGCTCACCGGGGTCGTCTCGACTTTCGGTGCAGCCCACGTCTTCTTGGTCATGGTCAGCTCCCTACTGGACGGCATGCCGGCAACGATGCCGGTCGCGTTCATATGGAGCGGGGCTCGGACCGCGGCGAGTTTTACATGCCATAGCCCAAAGCTTATGCCTTGCTCGGCTCAGGCGCGGATTGCGAGCTGCGGCCGAGGAATGGTGGTGCCGGTCGCGGCGATGGCAGCGCCGTCGCCGTCGCATCTGCCGCTTGGCGGAGGCATTCGAGAAAGACCGCGAAGGGCTGCGCCCGCCGATATTGCGGCGGCACGAGCGCCACGATCGGGCGATCCATGCCCGGCACCGTGTGCAGATCGATGTCGTAGGCGGCGCTGCCGCCGAGCTGCGTGCAGAGCTGCGGCACCAGCGAGACCCCCAGGCCCGCCTGAACCAGGGCGAGCGCCGATTCGTAGGTGCGGCACCAGGCCGCGATCTGGTGGCGCGGCAGCACCCGCCGGTACCACTCGTCGATCCGCTGATTGTGCAGGTTGCCGAAGTTGAACTGGATCGTGCGGTTCAGGACGTGCCGCTGCTCGGCCGTGAGGTCCCGGTCGGGGTCGATCACACATCCGAGATCGAGGCCGCGCGGGACGGCGAACACGTAGGGATCGCTGCCGAGCTCGATGCGCGTGAACGAGATCCGATTGGCCGCCAGGGAGACCGGCGAGAGCACCGCGATCTGCAGGTTGCGACCGTAGAGCTGCTCGAGCGCTTCCGCCGGCGCCAGCTCGTGCAGGTCCAGCTCCAGGTCCGGCACGAGCTCCACGGCCTGGCGGTACGCTTCGGGGACGATGGTGCGGGCGATCGAGGCGAGCGCGCCGACCGAGATGCGCCGCTTGCGGCCCATGCTGTACTCGGCGAGCCCGGCCTCCGCCTCGTCGATCTCGGCCAGCACAATCTCCGCCTTGCGCAGCAGGAACCGCCCGGCATCGGTGAGCAGGAGCTGGTTGTTCACGCGGTCGAACAGCTGGCCGCCGAGCGTGTTCTCGAGCTTGGCGAGCTGCTGCGACAGGGCGGGCTGGGTCACGCCCAGTTGCTTGGCCGCGCGGGTGAGCGAATCGCCGTGCGCCACGGCCCAGAAGACGCGGAGCTGGTTGAGGGTGATCACCGTGGCACCGCCATTCAGCTCAATCCCAGCCGGCCGACGCCGGGCAGCTTGATCGCGAGGCCCAGAGGATCGATGCCGATCACGAGGCCCAGGAGGTTGAGCTCCACACCTTCCTTGACCCCGACCGCGACGCCGAGCAAGCCCCCGAGCGAGATCTGCAGCCCCGTCCCGCTGGGCGTGCGCGCCGCGATCTGCCCGCCGAGAAAATCCTTGCCGATCGCCGTCGAAGGCAACGCAACGCCCAGTTCGGGCACCTCGCGGCCGACCCAGGCGATGAAGGTGTTCGAGTTCGGGCCGGGCCAGGTGACATAGGCGTTCGCATAGGGATAGCGCCGGATCGCCTCCTCGATCTTGGGGATCGCCGCGGCTGCCGCGGGCCCGTGCAGGTCGGCCACCAACTCGGGATCGTTGCCGGCCCAGCGCCCGTCCGGCGGGCGCAGATTGCGCCGGAGGGCCGGCGCACCCTGGCCGACGCCCCAGCCGACCACCTCCCAGCGCGTGTAGGCGGCCGCCCCTTCGGGCTTGTAGACCAGCCAGGAATGGACCGCGAACGCGCCCTTCCAGCCCCAGGTCCGCGCGGCATAGACCTGCACGATCGCCTCGGGATGCTCGGCGGGCGACGGTGCCAGCCCGGTCGCGTCCCAGCGGGCACGGCTCCAGTGCTCGGCGCGTGCCGAGAGCACGAGCCCGGCCGAGACCAGAAGCGGCAGCACGAACAGGCTCACCAACCAGAGGGCGGAGCGCATCGAGCAATCACCTGGAGCATGATGGGAGGATGGGTCTCGCCCCACCGAGGCGCAAGCTCGGCGGTCAGAGCAGCAGCCGCAGCAGATGGTCGAGGCGCTGCCGGCCGGCGGCGGTAGCGATCAGCCGGCCATCGTCGCGCCCGAGCCAGCCGGCTGCGAGCGCGCGCTCGAGCCCCCGCCGGTCCAGCGAGCTCTCGATCGGGCCGCCGGCGACACGGGCAAGGCGTGACTCGTCGACGCCTTCGCTCAGACGCAGGCCCATCATCAGCATTTCCACGGTTTGCTCGCGCTCGCCGAGGCCCTCGCGTTCGTGCTCGCCCGTACCGGCCCGCTCGACCGCAGCCAGCCAGCGTTCCGGGACGCGCTCCGTGCGTGTCGCCACCCGACCCCCGCGCAGGGTCAGCCTGCCATGCGCGCCGGGGCCGATGCCGACATAGTCGCCGTATCGCCAATACACGAGATTGTGACGGCATTCCTCGCCCGGGCGGGCATGGTTGCTGACCTCGTAGGTCGCCAGACTCGCCTGCGCCAGGCTGTCCTGGGTCAGCTCGTAGAGTTCCGCCTGCTGGTCCTCGTCCATGGGGACTAATCTGCCAGCCTCGACCAGGGCGTGAAACCTCGTCCCGGGCTCGATGGTGAGCTGGTAGAGTGATAGATGGCCGTTGGCGTACCGCAGTGCCCGGCTCAGTTCCGCGCGCCAGGCTGCGGCGGTCTGTGCGGGCCGGGCGTAGATCAGGTCGAAGCTGTGCCGGGGGAACACGGTCCCGGCCAGCTCGACCGCCGCCAGCGCCGTGGCGACGTCGTGCTCGCGACCGAGGAAGGCGAGGTCATGATCGTCGAGCGCCTGCACCCCGAGCGACACGCGATTGACGCCGGCGGCACGGAATCCGCGGAACCGGCCGGCCTCGACCGAGGTCGGATTCGCCTCGAGCGTGACCTCGAGCCCAGCCGCGGCGGACCAGCGAGTGGTCGCCCGGTCGATCACGGCCGCCACCGTGGCGGGCTCCATCAGTGAGGGCGTGCCGCCGCCGAAGAAGATGGAATCGAGCCGCCGGCCGGGCGTCAGATCGGCGAAATGGTCGAGCTCGGCCAGCAGCGCCGCACGCCACCGGTCATGGTCGACGCCGCCGCGCACATGGCTGTTGAAATCGCAATAGGGGCACTTGGCGCGGCAGAACGGCCAGTGGACGTAGAGCGCAAAGCCGCCCTCGGCTAGGATCGGGCGCGACATATGCGCCGGAGCCGCTCCATGATCGACCACTTCTCGCTACCCGTGTCGGACTACGCGCTCTCGCGAACGTTCTACGATAAGGCCCTCGGCGCGCTCGGCTACAAGATGCAGATGGAGGTCACGGATTCGCCGGACTATGTCGGTGCCGGCTATGGGCCAGCCGGTCTGCCGGAACCCGCCTTCTGGATCGGCGCCGGCCGCGAGCCGGGTCCAGCGCCGGTCACGCCTGTGGGTCAGCACCTTGCATTCAGTGCGCTGGACAGGTCGGCGGTCGACGCCTTCCACGCCGCAGCCCTCGCGACAGGCGGGCGCGACAACGGCGCCCCTGGCCTGCGCCCGCACTACCATCCCCATTACTACGCCGGCTTTGTTCTCGACCCCGACGGACACCGGATCGAGGCCGTCTGCCATCGCCCGGAGTGAACCGCGTTGAGCCTGGAGGCGACGTCCCGTCGATCTGGGCGCGGCCCGCGCGGCGTGGTGGGTCCGGCCGTGCGGGTGGTGGCGCCGGCGAGGCTCCACCTCGGCTTCCTCGACATGGAAGGCGGCCTGGGGCGTCGCTTCGGCAGCCTCGGCCTGACCGTGGAAGGCATAGCGACCCGTCTGCGGGCGGAGCCGGCCGCGGCGCCCGCAATCGCGGGCGAGGTCGAGATCGAGCGGGCGCAGCGCATGCTGCGGCAGCTTTGCGAGCTCTGGGAGCTGCCGCCCTGCCGCGTCACGGTCGAGGAGGCGATCCCCTCGCATTGCGGGCTCGGCTCCGGCACCCAGCTCGCCCTGGCGCTCGGCACCGCCGCGGCGGAGCTGAAGGGGACGCCGGCTTCGCCGCGCGAGATAGCCAGGCTGCTGCAGCGCGGCGCCCGATCGGGCATCGGGATCGGCGCCTTCGAGCAGGGCGGCGTCATCCTGGACGGAGGTCGAGGTGCGGTGGACGAGCCGCCCCCGATCACGGCGCGGCTGCCCTTTCCCGAGGCGTGGCGGCTGCTCCTGATCTTCGATCGCGCCGGCACCGGCCTGCACGGTGCCGGTGAGGACGGCGCGTTCCAACGCCTGCCGCCCTACACGCCGGCGCTGGCGGGGCGACTTTGCCGCCTGGTCGTCATGCAGCTGCTGCCCGGGCTGGTCGCGGCCGACCTGGATGCGGTCGGCCCCGCCATCGGCGAGATCCAACGCGAGGTGGGCGACTATTTCGCCCCGGCGCAGCAAGGCAGGTTCGTCAGCCCGGACGTGGCGGAGGTGCTGCGCTGGCTCGAGGGCGAAGGGATTGCCGGTATCGGTCAGAGTTCCTGGGGGCCGACCGGCTTCGCCATCCTGCCCGACAGCAATGGCGCCACGCACCTGCAGCGCGAGGCCGAGCGCCGCTTCGGCGAACGCCAGAACCTCCGCTTCGTCGTGACCCGAGGGCGGAACCAGGGTGCCGAGGTCGATTTGCTCGGCTGACGGTCGGGCGCTTGGCACACGGGGCTGCTCGGTGCGATACGGGATCGACCGGAGTGGAGGCTGCCGTGAGCGAACCAAAACCGATTCTGCACTTCCTGACGCCGCTGAAGAACGTCAGCCCGTTCGACGTCAACATGGCGACCGACGCCGGTTTCGAGGTGATCGTCCCCTACACCGACGTCGACCTGAAGGAAGTGGCGGGCCTCGTCCAGGATGCGATCTTCAGCCGGGCGCCACAACACGGTGCGTACACGGCCGTTTTGATCGGCGGTCGCGAGCCGATCTTGGCTATGGACATGCTCGAGGCGGCCAGGAACGCCATGGTGCCGCCCTATTTCGAGATCTCGGTTATGGCCGATCCCTCGGGCGCCTTCACCACCGCCGCCGGCATGATCGCCGTGGTCGAGAAGCACCTGCGCGCGATGGGCAGCGAGCTTGCCGGCCGGCGCGTCGCCGTCTTTGGCGGCACGGGCCCGGTCGGCCGGATCGCGGCCCTGATCGCCGCCCAGGCCGAGGCCAAGGTCACCCTGGTGGGCTATGACGGCCTGCAGCGCGTGACGGCGACCTGCGACCAGTTCGGCGAGCGGTTCGGGGTCGCGATGGCGCCCGCGGACGGCAGCGACGATGCCGGCAAGCTCGCGGTGATCGAGAACGCCGAGGTCATTCTCGCCGCTGGGCGCGCCGGCACACAGGTCCTGAGCAAGGCGCAGCTCGCCACCGCGAAGCAGCTCAAGGTGGCGCTCGACGTCAACGCGGTGCCGCCAGCCGGCCTCGAGGGCGTCGACGCATTCGCCGACGGGGTCGCGATCGAAGGCAGCTCGGGCGTGGGCGTAGGGGCGCTCGCCGTCGGCAATGTCAAGTTCAAGACCGAGCACGAGCTGCTGGCTGCGATGCGCGGTGCCGAGCCGCGCCGGTATATCGGCGTGCCCGAGGCGTTCGAGGCCGCGCGGCGGCATGCGGCGGCCTGAGCCCGTCTTGATCTGCGCGCTGTCCGGCCGCGCGC
>JBGAKU010000260.1:0-7774 GCA_044224255.1 Geminicoccaceae bacterium | reverse complement strand
GCGATCCTCCGGCACCATGCGGACCGGCCCCGGATGGCGCAGGTCCAGATGCTCGACGATGATCGTCGCCTCGGCGACCCACCGGTCGCCGTCGAGGAGCAGCGGGAAGCGGCGCAGCGGCCAGAGCGCGGCGAACTCGGCGAAGGTGTCGGGGTCGCGCTGGTCGAGCAGCCGGTAGGTGAACGGCGTGCCGTTCTCGTACAGCGCCACCAGCGCCTTCTGGCAGTAGGACGAGAACGGATGCGCGAACAGGCTCAGCGCCACGGCATGCCGCTCCCCGCGTTCACGCGGCGGGAGCGGGCCGGCGCGGCACCACGGTGACGGCCTCGCCTTCGAGCACCGACTTCCCGCCCACCTTGCAGGCGGTGGCGAAGGTGACCCGGCGGCGCAGGCGGTCGATCGCGGTGATGATGACCTCCGCGCGGACCGTGTCGCCCACGCGCACCGGCGCCAAGAATTTGAGATTCTGGCTGAGATAGACGCAGCCCGGCCCGGGCAGCTTGGTCCCGAGCACGGTCGAGATCAGGCTCGCGGTCAGCATGCCGTGCGCGATCCGGCCCTGGAAGGCGGTGCCGGCGGCGAACTCCTCGTTGAGGTGCACGGGATTGGTGTCGCCGGAGACGCCCGCGAACATCAGAATGTCGGCATCGGTGATCGTCTTGCCGAAGACGGCGGTCATCCCCTCCTGGAGATCCTCGATGAAGTAGCCGTCAAGGCTCATTCGGCTTCACTCCGCGCCTGCAGCGCCCGCTTTGTTGCGGCGCACACTGGCCATCCGGGACATGGCTGGCAAGCCCCAAAGCGGCTAAGGAGGGGCGATTCGCAGCCTTGCCCGGGACCCCGCGCCGCCATGGACGCCCTTGCCGCCATTCTCACCCGCCACACCTTCCCGCCCGCCAAGATGGGGTTGCCCGGCCCCGATCAGGCCGCGCTGCACCGCATCCTGGAGGCCGGCGCCGCAGCACCGGATCACGGCCTCCTGCGACCGTTCCGCTTCCTGGTCGTGCGCGGCGCCGGGCGCGAGCGGCTGGGCGAGCTGTTCGCCGCCTTCGTCCGCCGGGCAGCGCCCGATGCCTCGCCGGCGGAGATCGAGAAGCAGCGCACGGCGCCGACGCGTGCGCCGGTGATCGTCGTGGTCGCCGCCCGCATCGACCCGGCGCATCCGAAGATCCCGGAGGTCGAGCAGATCGCGGCGGCCGCGGCGGCGGCGCAGAACATGCTGCTGGCGGCCCATGCGCTGGGCTTCGTGGCGAAGTGGGCGACGGGCAAGCAGGCCTATGACGCGACGGTCAAGGCCGAGCTCGGCCTCGCCGAGGCGGACCGGATTCTCGGCTTCCTCTATCTCGGCAGCCCGGCCGCCCCGCACGAGGTGCCACCCCGCCCGAGCTTCGCTCACCTCGTCGCCGAGTGGCCGCCATCGTGAGCAGCCGGTTACCCGCTCTCTCGCTGCTGCCCCTGCTGGCGGCCGGCTGCACGCTGCCTCCGGCCGAGACCCCGGCCGAGGCGCTCACCCGGCGCCAGGCGAGCTGCACGGAGGAGGGGTTCGAGGCCAGCACGCCGGACTTCCGCCTCTGCGTGCTGCTCCAGCAGACCAACGAGCGCCTGGCCGCCGTGGAGCGCCGGCTCGCGCTCATCGACCAGGACTGGCGCCTCACGGGCCCGTATTTCGGGCCATGGGGCTGGTAGCCCTGTCCCAGACGGCGACCGGGTCAGGTCGCCAGCCCTGCGCCGCGCGCCGCTTGGTCCGTGACGGCGCCTCGCCGAACAGCCGTCGGTAGGCGGCCGCGAACTCGCCGAAGTGGAAGAAGCCCCAATCGGCCGCGGTCTCGGTGACCGAGGTCGCCGGCCCCAGCTCGAGCAGCTGGCGGCGCGCCCCGTGCAGGCGCAGGACGCGCAGAAAGGCGATCGGCGGCAGGCCGAAATAGTCGCGACACGCCATGTGCAGCGTGCGCTCGGGTGCGCCGACGGCCGCGCACAGCTCGGCGATGGTCACCGGGCGGCCCTGGTGCGCCCGCAAATAGTCTTCCGCGCGGCGGCCGAGCCGACGGCGCTCGGCCGCCACCACGCGGCGCGGCGGCAGATCGAGCTGCGGCAGCAGGGCCTCGGCGGCGGCCGCTTCAAGCATCCCGGCGAAGGCAGGGTCGCGCAGCCGTGCCGGATCGGCGGCGATGGCGGCCGCCTGCAGCTGCGAGAGCCGGGTGTGGACGCGACACGGGTCGCGCAGATCCAGGACGGTCGCGCTGCCGGCCGCCTCGTCCCAGCTCTCGCCGAGATAGGTCGCGGCCATCTCCTCCAGCAGATCGCTGGCGAGCGAGAACACGAGCATGTCGCAGCTGTGGGGGTGCAGAAAGTGCAGCTCGCCCCGGTCGCTCAGTGTCGCGAGCTGGTCGGGTCGGACCGGCTCACCGCCGTGGCGCGCCGGGCCGCCGGGACCCGACACCAGCGCGAACGTCCGCACCCCCTTCGGCACCGAGCCGACCGAGAGCAAGCCGCAGGACCACTCGGCGACCGCGAGCTGCATGCGACTGGTATGGGCCATCGCGATCGCGCCATGGAACGGCCCGGGCGCAAGCTTGAGATATTGTTGATCCCAACCCCGCGCGGCGGCGGCCATCGCCTCGAAATCGGCGAACTCGAGGCCGGCGACGAGTCCCGCCGGGAACGGGGTCGGGCCGTCCACCGGCACCGCGGCGCCCTGACCATCCATCGTGTCGCACCCGTGCCCGCAGTTTTCCGATAGTCCGGCGGACGCTAGGCTGGGACATTCGCATTGTCGATCAGGCTGCGGGGCAATCGGCGAGATGGCTCAGGCTGGCACGGGTCGCGGAAACCGGCGATGACGGTCGAGGCGGTGCCCACGACCCAGCTCTCCCAGGTGATCGCGCAGGCGACCGCACCCTCGTTCCTGCTCGGGGCGGTGTCGGGCTTCGTCGCGGTGCTGATCGGCCGGATGAACGGCGTGCTCGACCGCATCCGGACCATCAACGCCATTGCCGAAGAGGATGCCGCTCGGCAGCGGCTGAAGGGCGACCTGCCGCGACTGATCCGCCGCGCGCAGCTCTTGAATCGCGCGATCTACCTCGCGGTCGGCAGCGCGCTCGCCACGACCCTCCTGGTCATCCTCGGCTTCGTCAGCGCGCTGCTGCAGGTGCAGCACGAGCCGGGTGCGGCCGTCATGTTCATCGTGGCGCTGTCGCTCATGGCGGTGTCGCTGTTCACGCTCGGGCGGGAAGTGCGAATCGCCCTGACCGAGTACGACCACTACAATTGAGCTCCGGCCTCGGGCCAGCTTCGGAGAGTATCATGCGCGAAGCTCCGTCCAGGCACGAGCGAGTGACGCACGGGGGAGCGAAGTGAGTGACCCGACACGCCGGACGGCAGGGCTCGCCGCGGCCGCCCTGCTGACCCTGGCGGGCTGCCAGGGCCAGGAGCCAGCGGCCGAGCGCTATCGCGAGAAGGCGCTGCAGTCGGCTTACGCGATCGGACAGGTCCAGATGAGCTGCCCGGACGCCACGCCGTCGATGACCTCGAGCCAGACGGTGCAGAAGGCCGACCCGCAGGGCCTGGCGCTCCCGCAGCACGAGTACACGGTCGCCGTCGCCGGCTGCGGCGCCAGCAGAACCTACCTGATCGTCTGCCGCGAAGACGGCAGCGGCTGCGCTCCGGCAGCGCCTTAGGCCGACATCCAGAACTTCGCCAAAGCAATGCTACGCGGGCGCTTTTGACCAAAAAACCGAAGCACGCCGTCGTGCGAGTGCTTCAGCAAAGGATCGAACGGATGCAGTTCAGTCGGCGTACCGCTGCAGTTGGCGGGCTAGGGCTCCTTGGTGCCACCTTCGCTGGGTCGGCGCGCGCCGATGTCGGCGAATGGTTCGCCGGGTTGGGCGAAGGGCTCGAGGATTTCTGGCTCGCCTCGGAGGCTTACATCTTCGGCTATCCGCTGGTCACGATGGAGATGACCCGGCGGGTGATGACCAACGTCGCGGAACCGGTCGGCACGCGGGCGCCGATGGGGCGGCTCGTTTTGATGCGGGAATATCCCGACGCCTCGTTCCGCGATGTCACCGCGCCCAACGCGGACACGCTCTACACGACCGGCTGGATCGACGTCGGCGAGGAGCCGTGGATCCTCAGCCTCCCCGACATGAAGGGGCGCTACGCCCTGTTCCCGATGCTGGATGGCTGGACCGACGTGTTCGAGGTCCCGGGCAAGCGCACCACCGGCACGGGCGCCCAGACCTACGCCATCACCGGCCCCGGCTGGAAGGGGGAGCTGCCGGCCGGAGTGGTGCACTACCCGTCGCGCACCAGCCTGGTCTGGCTGCTCGGCCGAATCTACTGCACCGGGACGGCGGAGGACTATGCCGCGGTGCACGCGCTGCAGGACCAGGTCCGGCTGGTCCCGCTCAGTGCCTGGGGCAAGGACTATCGGCCCGCCGCGGCCAAGGTCGATCCTTCGATCGACATGAAGACCGCCGTGCGCGACCAGGTGAACGCGCTCGATGCGGTGAGCTACTTCAAGCTTTTCGCCGAGCTGATGAAGGCCAACCCACCCGCCGCGGCCGACGCCCCGGGGCTCGCGCGCTTCGCGCGGATCGGGCTGGTGCCGGGTCAGGACTTCGATGCCGCCAAGCTCGGGGCCGACTTCACCGAGCGGCTGCCCAAGCTCGCCTTCGACCGGATCATGCTCCAGTTCAAGATCAATCCCGAGGTGAAGAGCATCCACGGCTGGGGCTTCACGACCAAGACCGGCCTTTACGGCACCGACTATCTGATGCGGGCGCTGGTGACGGCGATCGGGCTGGGCGCCAACCGGCCGCAGGACGCGGTCTACCCGACCTCGCTCAAGGCTGCCGACGGTGCCGCCTACGACGGCGCCCATCGCTACGTGATTCGGTTCTCGAAGGGCCAGACGCCGCCGGTCCAGGGCTTCTGGTCGATCACCATGTACGACGCCGACTTCTTCTTCGTGGCCAACCCGCTTAACCGCTATTCGATCAGCCCGCGTCAGGACCTCAAGGCAGGGGCCGACGGCTCGATCGAGATCCTGATCCAGCACAAGTCGCCCGGGCGTGACCTGGAATCGAACTGGCTCCCGGCGCCGGCGGGCAGGTTCAATCTGATGTTGCGGATGTACTGGCCGGACGAGCACAACCCCTCCCTCCTCGACGGCACCTGGACCATTCCGGCTGTGACGAAGCGCGACTGAGGGGGCGGATGCCGCAACAATGTCGCGGCTAAGCCGGATCGGCGGCCATGGACGGTTCCCATGCTGCAGCAAAACGCTAAGGTCGGCCGGCGAACAGGACGCTGCGGGGACCCCCGAGATTGAGCAGCAAAGCGCGACATGGCTGGATGACCGCCCTGGGGGCGGGGCTGCTCTCAGGCTGCTCGATGGTCGGCCCGGACTTCCAGACGCCGCCGGCCGAGCTCAACCCGAGCTGGCTGGCTTCCGGGGAATCGCGGGTCGCCGAGGACCCCACCAACAACGGCGAGTGGTGGAGGACCTTCAACGACCCGGCGCTGAACCGGCTGATCGAGATCGGCTACACGCAGAACCTGCCGTTGCAGGTGGCGGGCGCCCGCGTGCTGCAGGCACGGGCGCAGCTGGCGATCACGATCGGCGAGGAGTACCCGCAGACCCAGCAGGCCTTCGGTACGCTCGAGCGCTCGCGCGAGAGCGCCCGTGCCCCCGGCGCCCCCGAAGGCCATGCCTCCGAGCTCGAGTTCACCGAAGCCACGGTCGGCGTTCAGGCCTCCTGGGAGCTCGACCTGTGGGGCAAGTTCCGGCGCTCGGTCGAATCGGCGGACGCCGAGCTGGCCGCGAGTGTGGCCAACTATGACGACGTGCTGGTCAGCCTGACCGCGGACCTCGCCACGTCCTATATCGACCTGCGCACCTTCCAGGAGCAGCTTCGGGTCGCCCGCGACAATGTGAAGGTGCAGGAAGAGGGCCTGCAGATCGCGACCAGGCGCTTCCAGGGCGGCGTCACCGACGAGCGCGACGTGCAGCAGGCGAAGGCGATCCTGGCCTCGACCCAGGCGACGATCCCGCAGCTCGAGCAGCAGATCGAGCAGACCCGCAACTCGATCGCGACGCTGATCGGCGAGCCGCCGAGCCCGCTTGCCGACCTGCTCGACCGGTCCAAGGGCATCCCGCTGCCGCCGGCCCAGGTCGGCATCGGCATCCCGGCCGACCTGTTGCGGCGCCGACCGGATATCCGCCTCGCCGAGGCCTCGGCCGCGGCGCAGAGCGCGCAGATCGGCGTGCAGAAGGCGGACCTGTACCCGGCCTTCTCGCTGACCGGCACCTTCGGTTTCGCCGCCAGCGACTGGGGGCCGTTCCAGATCGGCGACATCACCCAGAGCCGCAGCCGCACTTTCGGCTTCGGCCCGAGCGTGGTGTGGGACTTCCTGAACTATGGCCGGATCGAGAACGCCGTACGCGCCCAGGACGCGGCGTTCCAGCAGGCCTACACCAACTATCAAGAGACGGTCCTGCAGGCCCAGGCCGAGGTCGAGAACGGCCTGATCGGCTTTCGCAAGCAGCAGGAGAAGGCGAAGTATCTGAGCGACGCGGTGCGCGCTGCCCAGCGCTCGCTCGACCTCGCCTTCGCCCAGTACAGCGGCGGCATCACCGACTTCACCACCGTGCTGGTGGCCGAGCAGCAGTTGCTGCAGCAGCAGGACCAGCTGGCGGCGACGGCGGGCGCCATTCCCAGCAACCTCGTGACCGCCTATCGTGCCTTGGGCGGCGGCTGGCAGATCCGCGAGGGCAAATCGTTCCTGCCGCCGCAGACCGTCGAGGCGATGGCCCAGCGGACGAACTGGGGCCGTCTCCTGGATTATGAGGTGCTGGTGCCGCCGATACCGGTCCCCCGGCCCGCCGAATTCCGATTGCCCGAGCCATGAACCGTCGTCTCGCGCTACCCCTGTTGCTCACCGCGCTGCTCGCGGCCTGCAAGGACGAGCAACGCAACGCCTACGTGGCGCCACCGCCGCCGCCGGTGACGGTGGCAGCGCCCGAGGTGCGCACGGTCACCGACTATATCGAGCTCACCGGCACCACCCAGGCCATCGCCACGGTGGACCTCGTGGCTCGGGTCCAAGGCTTCCTCGATCAGGTCCATTTCCAGGACGGAGCATCGGTCAAGAAGGGCGACCTGCTGTTCACGATCCAGCAGAACACCTATCAGGCGCAGCTGCAGCAGGCGCAGTCGCAGCTCGAGTCGATGCAGGCGCAGCTCCTCCACGCCGAGACCGAGTTCGATCGCTATTCCGGCTTGTTCAAGCAGAAGGCCGCCTCGGCGGTGGATGTGGACACTTGGCGCGCCAACCGCGATCAGGCTCAGGCCGGCGTGCTCGGCGCCCAGGCGCAGCTCGAGATCGCCCAGATCAATCTCGGCTACACCACCGTCACCGCACCCTTCGACGGGCGCATGGGGCGGCATCTGATCGATGCCGGCAATCTCGTCGGCACCGACGGCCAGACCAAGCTCGCCCAGATCAACCAGATCGACCCGATCTACGCCTACTTCACGATCAACGAGCGCGATCTCCTGCGCATCCGCGCCGAGCGCGCCAAGGCCGGCCAGACCGGCGTGCCCACCGATCAGGTGCTCGAGCTCGGCGTCGCCAACGAGGATGGCTTCCCGCACCAGGGCAAGCTCGACTTCGCCGCCATCACCTTGACTGCGGGGACCGGCACGCTCGAGCTGCGGGGAATCTTCCCCAATCCGAGCTACGAGCTACTGCCCGGTCTGTTCGCCCGCAT
>JBGAKU010000259.1:0-7837 GCA_044224255.1 Geminicoccaceae bacterium | reverse complement strand
GAACTCTTCGCGCTCGCTCCCGAGCGCAAGGAGGCCATCTCGATCACCCGCTCGCCGCACAATCGCGGCTATGTCGGCTTCGGCACCGAGACGCTCGACCCGACCAAGCCGGCGGATCTCAAGGAGGCGTTCAACGTCGGCCTGGATCTCGCGCCGGACCACCCGGACGTGGTGGCGGGTCTGCCGTTCCGCGGGGCCAATCTGTGGCCGGACCTGCCGGGCTTCAAGGAGACGATGCTCGCCTGGTACGATGCCTGCTGGGGCGTCGGCCGGCGGGTGCATCGGGCACTTGCCGTCGATCTGGGTCTGCCGCCGGATTATTTCGAGGACAAGCTGGACCGGCCCATGGCGACGCTGCGGGTGCTTCACTACCCGCCGCGGCCCGAGTCGGCGCGGGCGGGAGCCCTGGGTGCCGGCGAGCACACCGACTACGGCAATCTGACCCTGCTCGCGACCGGCTCGGTGCCGGGCCTCGAGGTGCGCACGCGCGACAGGCAGTGGTTGCGGGCGCCGATCGTCGAGGACGCGTTCGTCTGCAACATCGGCGACTGCCTGATGCGCTGGACCAACGACGTCTATGTCTCGACCCCGCATCGCGTGGTGAGCCCAGGCGGCGTCGACCGCCTGTCGATCGCGTTCTTCCTCGACCCCAACCCGGACGCGGTCGTCGAATGCCTGCCCGGCTGCGCCGGCCCAGATCGGCCGTCGCGCTATCCGGCGATTGCCGGCGCGGACTACCTGCGCGAGCGGCTCGACGCGACCTACGCCCATCGCCGGATGTGATGGTCGGGCCGCGCGGGGGCGGCGCTCACTCCACCGCTGCCCACCGATCCCGGACGACCTCGGACCCGAGCTGGGCGACCGCCTCGCTCTCGCAGCCGGACTCGCCCTCGCCGCAAAGCGGGGAGGAGGCGTCCTCGAGGATCAGGCCGAGCGCATGGGTCGAGATGGCATGCTGCTCGTGGGTCTGGTCGATCACCAGGCGGTAGCTGCCGCCCTCCCCGATCGCCCGGACCGCTTCCGCGACCAGCGGCTCGTAGGCCCGGGCCCTGGTGCCGAAGAAACAGCATGGATCGTAACGGTTCAGGATCTGGACCTGGCGCCGTCCTGGCCCCGATGCGCCCATCGTGTACAGGTCGAGGTGGCTGGCCAGGGAGAAGAGCCCCTGCAGCCGCTGCTCGTAATCGCCCTCGTCCTCGTGGCGGTGGGAGATCGGATGCTCCTCCCAGAGGAAGAACGGCATCGAGCCGGCGACCGGGTAGCTGCGATCCACCCGCGGATCGAGCGCGGCATAGACGGTGGTCACCCAGCCCCCGCCCGACAGGCCGAGCATGGCGACGAGCTCGTACGGGCCGGTACGCTCGACATGGTTCAAGGCGCGCAGGATCGGCTCGAAGAACATGCGCAGGGGCAGGAAATGCTCGCTCTCCAGGATCGCGAGGTTCCAGTGCGACTCGCCCTCGAACGGCACCGTGCCGAGGCCGGGCAAGGCGATCCGGTGCGGCCATTCGTTGACGCCGCGCATCGGCATGTCGAAGGCGAGCACGGCAAAGCCGGCCGCGAGCAGTGCCGAGACCTTCTCGCGGCCGTCGTCGGTGAAGCTGCCTTCGTGGCCCTCGCAGTAGATCACCAGCCGTCCGTTCCCCTGCACGGGGACCAGATGGTAGCCGCGGGCGAGGAAGCCGAACGGAAAGCTCGTATCCAGCTCGTCGACATGGTCGAGATTGGGCAGCATCCCCACGCGGCGATCCTGGACGTTCGTGCGCACCTCGGTCGGCAGCAGGTCGAATGGCGTCTCGTCGCTGCCCCACAGATAGGCGTTCAGCGCACGGCGCTGCGACACGACGTCCGCGCGGCTGTGGATAGTCAGCGCGGCCGCGGCACGCTCGCCGTCGTCGGCGTGCACGAGCGGGAACGGACAGGAGCGGCTGATGGGAAACGGCGTGAACCGCACCAGCAGCGGGGTATGGCAGGCCGTGTCGATGAACATGATCGCCAGAAAATAGCCGGCGGCCGCGATGCCGCCCACGCCCGCGAGCACGAGCGCAAGGCAGCGTAACAGCGTCGGCCTACTCATCCGCCACGAGTTCATGCCCAAGTCACCGATAGGGGATTGTGCGAGGGGTTGCCAATTCGGGGCAATGGTACGTGCGGCAACGCCGCAGACTTACCTCAACAATATTAACACATACTTAGGTATGTGAGATGCGCTCCGCTACCGATGTGCACCCCCGATGGGAATCCTGTTGTTGCGGCCGACCACCTTCAGCGCCGCCCCTTCCCGCCATTGCGGACACTGCGGCGGGATCGCTCGTTCCCTTCGGCGCCGAATTGATATGTAATCCAGCCCCAGCAGCGCGCTCTGCGCCAATCTCAGCGGATGGGTCTCGATGGCCGGCAGCGTCAATAAGGTGATCCTGGTGGGCAATCTTGGGCGCGATCCCGAGATCCGTCACACCCAGAGCAACCAGAAGGTCGTGAATCTGCGGATCGCGACGTCGGAGCGCTGGCGCGACCGCCAGTCGGGCGAGAACCGCGAGCGCACCGAGTGGCACAGCGTCGTGATCTTCAACGAGAATCTCGCCGACATCGCCGAGCGCTACCTGCGCAAGGGCAGCTCGGTCTATGTCGAGGGCCAGCTCCAGACCCGCAAATGGACGGACCAGAGCGGGCAGGAGCGCTACACGACCGAGGTGGTGCTGTCCCGGTTCAAGGGCGAGCTGACGCTGCTCGGGGGCCGCGGCGATCCGGGCGGCGACACGGGCGGCGACTACGGGGACGAGATGGGCGGTGGCCAACGTTCCGCGCCGCCGGCGCGCGGGCCCTCGGGCGGCCAGAGCCGCGGCCGGCCCCCGAGCCTTGCCGACGAGCTGGACGACGACATTCCATTCTGACTTGCTAGGCTTGCCCCAACATTGCCGGGGCGCACGACGAGGGAGAGCTGACGGTGAACATCGACACGATCCTCAGGGTGAAGGGTCGCACGGTGCATACGGTATCGGAGCAGTTGACGGTCGGCGACGCGATGCGTCGCATGCATGACGAGCGGGTGAGCGCCCTGGTCGTGTCGGGGGACGGTGCGAACATCGACGGCATCATCTCCGATCGCGGCCTGATGAATGTTCTGGTCGAGCACGGCACGGAGGTACTGGGCCGCAGCATCGGCGAGATCATGACCCGCAAGGTGTTCACCTGCTCGCGTGGCGACAGCGTCGGCGCGATCATGGCGTTGATGACGGACCGCCGGATCCGGCACATCCCCGTCGTCGACGGCGACGGCCGCCTGTGCGGGATCGTCAGCATCGGCGACGTCGTCAAGCACCATCTTGACGAGATCCAGCGCGAGGCGGCGGATCTGCGCGAGTACATCAGCGGGAACGCGTGAGGGAACGACGGCACGGACCGAGCACGACGGCAGCGGCGGACCATGAGGCGATCCGGCGGATCATCGCCGGAATCATGCTCGCCATGTTCCTGGGGGCCCTCGATCAGACCATCGTGGCCCCCGCCCTGCCGACGATCGGCCGCGAGCTCGGTGACGTCGACGCCCTACCCTGGGTCGTCACGGCCTACCTGATCAGCTCGACTGCGGTCACGCCGCTCTACGGCAAGCTCAGCGACATCCATGGCCGGCGCGCCATGCTGCTGACGAGCCTCGCCCTGTTCGTCCTCGGCTCGATCGCCTGCGCCGTGGCGCCCTCGATGCTGCTGCTCATCGCCGCACGCGGGCTCCAGGGCATCGGCGGCGGCGGCCTGATCTCGCTGGCGCAGACCGTCATCGCCGATGTCGTCGCTCCCAAGGAGCGTGCCCGCTACCAGGGCATGATCGCCTCGGTGTTCGTGGCCTCCAGCGTCATCGGGCCGGTGCTGGGCGGCGGGTTCGCCCAGATGGCGCACTGGTCGCTGATCTTCTGGATCAACCTGCCCTTGGGCCTGCTGGCGCTGTGGCTGACCGACCGTGCCCTGCGCGCGCTGCCCCGCCACGAACGGCCCCACCAGCTCGACCTGCTCGGCGCTGGCCTGATCGTCGCGGCCACGATCAGCTTCCTGCTGGCGCTGAGCTGGGGTGGCGTGCGCTACCCCTGGCGGTCGCCCCAACTGATCGGCCTGATCGGCGCGACCGTGGCCCTCGTCCTGCTCTTCGCTGGCCGTCTCGCTACCGCCCGCGAGCCCTTCCTGCCGCTGTCGGTCCTCCGCGAGCCGGTGGTGCGGCTCGGTACGGCCGCGGCCTGCTGTGCCATGGGCACCTTCATCGGCCTGTCGATCTACGTTCCCGTGTTCCTCGAATCCGCCCGCGGCCTGCCGGCGGCCCAATCGGGCGTCGCGCTGATCCCACTGATGAGCGGCGTCATCGTCGGCGCCGTGTCCTCGGCCCGCCTGATGATGCGGATCCGACACTATCGTCGGCCGCCCCTCGCCGGTCTGGTGATCGCCATGGCCGGGTGCATCGCGCTGGCGCTGCACCCGTCGTCGCTGCCGCTTCCCGCGGTCGAGCTTCTGCTGGCGGCGGTCGGCGCCGGCATCGGCACGGTGCTGCCGGTCACCACGATCGCCATCCAGAACGCGGTCCCGATGCACCAGCTCGGCACGGCGACGGGCGTGATGAGCTTCTTTCGGGCCTTGGGCGGGGCGGTGGCGGTGGCCGGGCTCGGCGCCCTGATCCTCGGCCGCGGCGGCGCGGACGGAATCGTCGGCGATCTCGATGTCTTGTTCGGCCGCCTGTTTCTCAGCGGCGCCGGCGGGCTGGGTCTGGCGTTCGTGTGGTTGGCGCTGATGCCCGAGCGGCCTCTGCGCGACCGCCTCCCCCGGCCGGGCGAAGCGGCCGAGGTGTGAGGGACCGCGGCTCCGGGGTCAGGCCGTGTCCTCGGTGGATTGCTCGAACACACAGCCGTCGATCCGCCAGCTGCCGTCGGGCTGCTTCTCCATCACATATTGCGCGATCACGGGCACGCCGTCCGGCCCCACCACGAGCACCCTCTGGGTCCAGCGCCCCTCGACGGCCACGAGATCCCGGAACTCGACCTCGCGTGGACGGTAGACCGGCCGATAGCTCGCCCGCACCATCGACATGAACGTGTCGGGATTCTTGAAGATGCTCTGGATCGCCGGCGACGCGTAGGAGAACGCCTGCTGCCCGTCATCCGCCCGGAACGCCTGCAGCTGATGATCGACCACGGTGCGGATCGCCTCGGCGTCGCCGGGCTCGAGCGGCTTCTCGGCCGCCTCGAGCGATCCGAGCAGAGCCACACACATGCTTGCTGCGAGGGCCAAGGCTCTCCATCGCATCCTTCGTTCCTCTCTTGCGATCCGCAGTGCGCCTGGGCACGCTATCAGTCTTGGGCAAGGGCAACTCGGCCGAGGCCGGTATAATGATCGTCACTAGCGGGTCCTCTGTCCAGAGGAGTCAGCGCGCGCCAGCCGGCGGCATGGCATTCGGGGCGGGACCGGCCTGAGATGGCGACGGTCGCCGATCCCGTCGCGCACGACGTCCGCATCATCGGGATCGTCGGCGCGGCACATGGCGGGAGCCACTTCTTCCATCTGATCCTGCCGCCCCTGTTCCCGCTGCTGCGAGCCGAGTTCGGCGTCAGCTACGCCGATCTCGGCCTCGTCGTCAGCCTGTTCTTCGCCACCTCTGGGCTGTGCCAGACGCCCGCCGGATTTCTGGTCGACCGCATCGGCGCCGCCCGTGTGCTGATCGCCGGCCTGACCTGCCTCGGCATCGGCGCGCTCCTTGCCGCACTGGCGCCGACCTATCTGGCCCTGCTGCCGGCGGCGGTACTGATGGGCCTGGGCAACAGCGTCTTTCATCCCGCCGACTATGCCATTCTCGGCCACCACGTGGCGGCCAGGCGGATGGCCCGGGCGTTCAGCGTGCACACGGTGGGCGGCACGATCGGCTGGGCGATCGCGCCGGTGGTCGTCGCCGGCACGGCAGCCGTCGCCTCGTGGCGGGCAGCACTGCTCGTGAGCGGCGTGATCGGCCTCGCCCTCGCCGCCCTCACCTTGGTCAACCGCGGCAGCCTCGAGACCCCGGCCCATCGGGGTCCCGCACGGCACGACCGCGCCTCGGCCCTGGCCGGACATCTGAGGCTGTTCGCCTCCGGCCCGATCCTGCTCTGCTTCCTGTTCTTCGCCCTGCAGTCGACCGCGTTCATCGCGCTGCAGGGGTTCATGCCGCTGTCCCTGCACCAGCTGTTCGGGCTCGAGATGATCACGGCGACCGCCACGGTCACCGCGTTCATGATCGGGAGCGCGGCCGGCACCATGGCCGGCGGGGTGCTCGCCGACCGCAGCGGCCAGCTGCAGCGCATCATCGTCGGCGGCCTGGCGCTCGCTGCCGCCATCCTGGTCCTGATCGGGCAGGTGCCGATGCCGGGGCCGGCTCTGCTGGCGGCGGTGGCGCTGGCCGGTGCGCTCGCCGGTGCCACCACCCCCTCCCGCGATCTGCTGGTGCGCGCCTCGGCCCCGCCGGGCGCATCCGGCAAGGTGTTCGGCTTCGTCTATTCGGGGCTGGATCTGGGGGCCACGTTGACCCCTGCCTTCGTCGGCAGCCTGCTCGATGCCGGTCATCCGCGGGCGGTGTTCGTGCTGGCGCCGGCGGCGATGGTGCTCAGCATCGTCACGGCGGCGAGCCTGCGCCGGCCCTCCAGAAGCGCTCCCGTGGCTCGGCCCGGCCTGGCCACGAATTCGCGCGGTTCGTGAGATCCGTCACATCAGTTCGCGCAAATCCGGTGCAAAGGAAGCGGCAAGTTCGTGATCCGTGGGAGCATCGCCATGCTCGCCTATGTCATCGATCCCCTGTCCCCTCACAGCCCAGGCGAGGCGTTCGCCGGCTGGATCGTCGCCGCTCTCTTCTTCGCCATGCTCTCGGTCGGCTGAGGTCGCGTCCCGGATCGACTCGGGACGGTGAGGCGGGCAGGATGCCGACGCGACCGCGGTCCGGCGCACCGGTGGAGAGCCCATTCTGTCCGCGACCTTCCAATCCGCCCGCCCGGCCACGCAGCGCGACGTTCTCGCTCCGGACGGGTCGGAGATCCGCCTCCTGCCGCAGACGACAGGCGGCAGCATGGTCCACTGCACGCTGCCGCCCGGGGCGGTGTCGCTGGCCGTCGCGCACCGGACGGTGGACGAGCTATGGTACGTCCTTTCGGGCGAGGGCGAGCTGTGGCGCCGGCAGGGTGACCTCGAGGAGATCGTCGCGCTGACGCCGCATACGGCCCACTCGCTCCCCCTCGGGACCCAGTTCCAGTTCCGCAACCCCGGCCCCGAGCCCCTCGTGATCGTGATCGTCACCATGCCGCCCTGGCCCGGGATGGACGAGGCGGTGCGGGTGGTTGATCACTGGCCGCAGCCGCCGGCCGACTGAGGACGGCCGGAAGGCTGGGCTGAACCCTCTGCCGAAGCGCGGCGGCGGTGCGCTTCGTGCCCTCGCCGCATTGGCGGCTGGGTCAGTCGGACAGGGCGGGCTCGATGTCGGTATGCGGAAAGCCGTCGCCCTTGAACAGGAGAGGCTCACCGGTGGCCTTGGCCAGGGCATAGGCAAAGCAGTCGCTGAGGTTGAGCCGCGCCGGGCTGCCACTGCCGCGGCCATAGGTGCGATAGGCGCGCCGGGCGAGGTGGGCCTGCTCCGCCGTCACCGACTCGACGATGATGCCAGCCTCCTTGATCAGATCGTCGAATGCGTCGCTGGCTATGGGGTTGCCGCCCATATCGACGCGCACCGCCGCCTCGACAAAGTTGACCGCCGACAGCCTGGGTCCAACTGCCGCGTCGAGGGCCGCCGCGTGGCGCTCCCGGTCGGGCTCGGCGAACAGGATTGCCAGCAGGGCCGAGC
>JBGAKU010000258.1:0-7874 GCA_044224255.1 Geminicoccaceae bacterium | reverse complement strand
GTGCGGGCCGAGGTCGAGCGGACCAGGCCGGACATCCTGGCGCTGCACTTTCCGCTGTTCGCGCTCGGCGCCGCCCGGTTGCGGAACGGCCCCGCCACGATCGTCCATTTCCACGGGCCCTGGGCGGACGAGGGTCGCGTGGAGGGCAATGATCCGGTGACCGTGCTCGCCAAGCGGCAGGTTGAGCACCTGGTCTATCGCTCCGCGCGGCGCTTCGTGACCCTGTCGGCCGCGTTCGCCGGCGTCCTCGAACGCCAGTACGGGATCGACCCGGCGCTCATCGCGATCGTCCCCGGAGGAGTGGACACCCAGCGCTTCAGACCGGAGCCCTCGCGCGAGGAGGCCCGCCGCGCGCTGGGCCTGCCCACGGACCGGCCGATCGTGCTCGCGGTGCGGCGCCTCGCGCGTCGAATGGGCCTGCCGGACCTCATTGCCGCGTGCTCGGCGGCGCGTCGGCACGTGCCGGAGCTTCTGCTGGTGGTCGCCGGTGGCGGGCCATTGCGCGGGGAGCTCGAGCGGCAGATCGAGGAGCTTGGCCTTGCCCGCCATGTCAGGCTTCTCGGCCGGGTGAGCGACGCGGACCTGCCGCTCCTCTATCGCGCCGCCGACCTCTCCGTGGTGCCCTCGACCGCGCTCGAGGGGTTCGGGCTGATCTGCGTCGAATCCCTGGCCTCCGGCACCCCGGCCATGGTCACGCCGGTCGGGGGTCTGCCGGAAGTGGTGGGTGAGCTCGAGCCCGCGCTGGTGCTGGAGGAGGTGGGGCGGGGCGCGATCGCCGAGGGCATCGTCACGGCATTGCGTGGATCGAGGCCGCTCCCGGCCTCGGCCGACTGCGTGGCCTATGCCACGGAGCGCTACGCCTGGCCGGCGATCGCCCGCCGGATCCGTGGCGTCTACGAGGAGGCAGTCCGATGAGCATCGCGGCACGGCAGCATCCAGCTCGACATGGCACCCTGCTGCGCGAGGCGCCTCCCTGGCCGTTCCGATTGGGTATCCAGCCATCGACGTTGTGCATCATGGCGTTCGCGGCGAGCTCGGCCCTGTCTGCACTGGCCGGGCCCGCGTGGCTCGTGCCGCTGGCATTTCCGGCGCTGGCGCTCGCGACCGCTCTGTATCTCTATCTGGTAGCACCGGCCAGCTACCTCGCGTTCACCTGGTGGATCTGGCTGCTGACCCCCGCGGTACGGCGCATGGTCGACCTGCACCTCGGTTGGAACTCGATCAGCCCGATCATGCTCGCGCCCTACCTCGTGACCGCGGTCGCTGCCGCCGGCCTGTTGCGGCATCTAGGCGAGCTCTCCAACTCCCATCTGATCGCCCTGGCATTCACGGTAGCGGGTGTCGCCTACGCCTATGTGATCGGGATTGGGAGCGTCGGCCCGACCGCCGCGACGTTCGGCGTGCTGACCTGGATCCTGCCGATCCTGTTCGGGTTCTACCTCGCAGCCACCTGGCGCCGCTATGCGCTCTGGCGCGAGACGCTCCGGGCGACATTTGCCTACGGCCTGATCGTGCTGGGTGCCTATGGCGTGCTGCAGTTCGCGCTGCTGCCGCCCTGGGACGCTTACTGGATGACGCATGCCGGCATGTCGTCGATCGGCCAGCCGTTGCCGTTCAAGGTCCGCGTCTTCTCCACCCTCAATGCACCCGGCGTGTTCGCGGCATTCGTGATGGCGGCCCTGCTGATCGGCTCGGCCGGTCGCGGCTCGGCCAAGACCGCGGTCGCCCAGCCGGTCGTGTGGCTGGCCTTCCTGCTCGCCCAGGTGCGCTCGGCCTGGCTCGGCTATGGGCTGGGCCTATGCTTGGTCATGAGCCGACTGCCGCTCAATCGCGGTGCGCGGCTCGTCCTGCTCGGCGGCGTGCTGGCCCTGGCCGTCTTGCCCCTGCTCCAGCTTGACGCCGTCGAGCAGGTGATTGCGACCCGCTTCTCGAGCCTGGCCGCAGGTGTCGCCGACCATAGCCTCCAGGAACGGATGCAGCTCTATGCCCGCTTCTTCAATGTCGCGGCGAGCAACATCCCGGGCGGTGGCATCGGCTCGACCAATCTCGCCACCAAGCTCAGCAACAACGGGGCCTTGGGGTCCCTCGGCACCATCGACAGCGGCATCCTCGAGCTGCTCTACGCCTTCGGCTGGCCCGGCACCCTGCTGTACGGCGGCGGAATCGCTCTCGCCCTGCTCGCCGCGATGGGCAGCTGGTATCGCTCGACAGACAAGTTCGCCCTGGCGGCCGTGAGCGTTGCCCTAGCTCTGCTCGCGCAGATGGTGTTCTTCAACACGCTGGTCGGCACGGTCGGCATGATCTTCTGGACCATGACCGGCATGGTGCTGGCGAGCCAGCGTGTGCCCACCGTCGTCGCGATGGAGGGCGCCCGGCGCTACACGCGGCTGCGCCCGGTGCGGGCCGCGGCGGGTCCGCTGTCAGCCTGAGGCCGTCACCTCCACATCGTCCCAACGCAGCTCGCTGTCGGGACCGCTGCCGCGCAGCTCGACCACCAGCCATGGATTCGACGGCACGACCTCGACCGTCAGCTCCCGCCACCGGCCAGGATCGCCACCGCGCGCGGCCCGCTCGGCCGTCCCGTCGAGACGATCGAAGCCGATCGCCTTGAGCGTGGCGGCGCCGCCATCGGTCCACACCCGGGCGGTCACGCGGTGAATGCGCCCGGGCGTCAGGCCGTCCGCGACCTGACGCACGATCAGGTCCTCCTTTCCCGGCCGCATCCGGCAGCAGCCGCCGCCGGATCGGGCCAATGCCGGATCGCGCGGGAAATCGACCAACCTGAGCTCCGGCGGATCCGATGCGCGGACAGGGTGGCAGACGAACCACCGGCCCAGCCCGTTCTCCGACTCCTCGAAGCCGCCATTCGCGAACACCGGCTCGTCGACCCATGCCGCCCGCAGCTCGTCCCACACCGGCTGGACGGGCGAGAAGGTGGCCCCGTCACCGTCGAACGTCGCCACCCGCCACTCGCCCTCGCGCTGGCGCCATCGGTCGAGATCGAAGGCGAGGCAGTAGTCGAAACCGAACGCCTTGGCCTGGACCCGCAGATAGCGGTACTGGACCGCCCGCCAGCGCTCGGCCCCGCCGGAATAGCCGGGAGGTGCCCACGCCGCGATCGAGCCGGATTCGGAGATCGCCACCGGCCTGTCGCGCACCCCCGCGGCGGCCAGCCGTTCCCAAGGCCGGCGGATGCGGGCATCCTCGATCTGGTCGTTATAAGCGTGGGTGCCGATGACGTGACAGCAGCCGGCGAGCCCTGCGTCGAGCATCGCGCCCAGGAAGGGGCTGTCGACGGCCTTCACCGGCGGGCTCTCGATCCGGCAGCGGTCCTCGATGCCCAGATCGTGCAGCTCCTCCCAGGCGATTCGGGTGAAGGCGACGCACTGTGCCGGCGTCGGCCGGCTGTCGGCCAGTCGGTTCTCCGGCTCGTTGTCGATGATCCAGATCTCCACCTGATCCCGATAGCGCGCCATCGCCGCCCGGACGAATGCGCGCCAGTTGCGCTCCCAGTCAGCGCCCATCCCGTGGTCCACGAACTCGCGGAAGCTCAGGATGCAGTGGAGCTGGAAGCCCGCGGCGCGATAGCGCGCGAACGCGCGATCGCGTCGCTCCCAGGTCCATGGCGCGCCGACCTGACGGCCACCGACCGTGTTCATCCGCGTGCGCGCGGCCATCAGGCCGAGCTGCCGCCCCGCCGCGATGCAGGCGGACAGGAACGGCTCGTCCGGGAAGAAGCTGGTCCCGTGATTGATGCCGCCCCAATGGCGCAGCAGCTTGGGTGGATCTTGCGCGATCGCGGGACGGGTCGACAGCGCCGAAAAGGCAGCGATCCCGGCGAGGGCGGCACGGCGGTCGATGCTGGGCAAACCGAAGGCTCCGAGGACAAACAGAAAATCCCTATTGACCATATAGATTTTAAGACGCAAGCTCCAGCCAGTGGTTCGGACGAAGGAGCTGGGGTCATGACGAAGGTTGCGTTGCCTGCCTCGAAGCTCGCTCAGCTCGCCGAGATCGAGCGGCTCGAGGGCGCCGTCGTCGAGCATGCGCCCTGGGAGCTCAGGCTGGTATTCTCCTTCGGCATGCTGGTCATTTGCGGCGGTGCCGCGGCCCTTGCCAGCAGCATCGGCGCAGTCGGCCAGCTCCTGATCTGAGCGAGAGATTCAGCAGACGACGGGCGTCAGCTCCACCACCAGGAGATGATCGGGCACTTGGACCGACAGTATCGATAGGGCGTCGGTGCTGGTGTAGGTGCGCAAGGGGTTGCCCGAGAAGGAGGGCTCGAACAGCCTGGCGGACTTGATCTTGGTGCCGAGGGTGATCGTGACCGATGCTCGCGGTGGCTCGATGTCGTCGGTCTGCGTGTCGGATGGGGCGTCGACGGAGCTGCGCAACGGCTGCCAGAGGATCAGGTAGAACCGCCCGTCGCGCCGCTGCGCCACCAATTGCCGGACATTGGTCAGTGACCCCGAGAGCTTGTACGAGAGCTGACCGGTGGTGAATGCCGATCCGGGGTCCTTGAACAGCGCGATGAAGTTCTTCACGGCATGGAACTGCTGCCGGCGATTTCCAGCCCGATCGAGCAGCCCGAAATCCTCCTCGTCATGGTTCATCAGCTGATAGATGAAGAGCCGGGGCGAATTGTTGACGAGGTGACATACGAACTGGCGCGGTAGATATTTGGCGGCCGCGCGTTGCGTGACCGTCGAATGGCCGCGCTGGGCGCCCGACATCTTGTAGCCGTTCTCGGTCGCCCATACCGCCTTGGTGCTGCCGAATCTCTGCCGTCCTATCGCGTCGGCGAGCGTCAGGCCCCAGCCGCCTCCGGTCGATCCTTCCGGGTTGCACCCCGAATAGTCGTGCGTGTTGCCGCAGTCGAAATAGCTCGCCGCGTCGGCGAACACGCTCCGTAGCAGCGGCGCGGAGTCTCGGGTCTTGGCGAACGAGGGGCCGAGGACCGTGATCCCCTTGGTCGCCTGATCCGCCTTGTAGCGGGGATACATCTTCAGCATGTAGCTGCGCATCTGCTGGGGCCAGCTCGAGCCCCAGGCATTGTCCCGCTCATTGGGCGGCTCGACCGCCTCGACGACGCTCGTGCCGCTGCCGTTCAGGCTCTTCACATAATCCAGGTCGAAGTCCTGCGAGTTCCAGGTGACCATGGTGAGGCGAATGCCGGCACGCGCCAGCTCGACGTAGCGCGACTTCACGGTCGCGTTCGTGTCGGCCCCCGGATTGTCGCGGATGTGGCGCACGCCAAGCTCGATCAGGCGTGGCTTGACGATGCTGTAGAATGCTTGGTCGTAGACCGTGCCGCTGTAGTTGACGTGCGTGTTGACCCCGACGAGGGAGGCGAGCCCGTCGGCCATCCGCGCCCGGACGCTGGGCAGGCCCGATACGCGAAGACAGGCGGCTTCGGCCTCGCGAAGCCCGCCCAGCACGATTCCGGCCGACGTGCCGGCACCTACCAAGAGTTCGCGGCGCGACAGCGCCCGAGGGCTGCCAAGATTGGCCATCCTTGTTTCTCCCGTCCCATTTGCCAAGACGCCGACCGAGCGCGCGGCGTGTGTCGAACTCTCTGCGCAATTAATGCGCTAGGAAGTTCCTATTTTTCTCATCTTATGATAGAGAAGATCGACGTGCAAGACTATTCCGCCCCGCCGATCCGGCCCGATCAGGTCGCGCAGATGCTGGGCACGAGCTCGACGACCTGGATGTGGTCCGGCACCCGCAACGACAATGAGGTCAGGCCCGTGCCGCTTGCCAACCGCTGGACCGGATTGGGCGAGAAGGCGGGCTCGTAGATGGTCGCCGCTCGCATGCGCATCCCCAGATCGAGCGTGAGCGCTCGCCGCGCGGGCTCGATGTCCCGGACCCCGCTGTCCGTCGTGGTGACGGTCGAGCTGGCGACCGCCTGCCAGACCACCAAGTAGAAGGTGCCGTTCCGCTTCTGGAACAGCACCTCCTTGATGCCGGTGAGGCTGCCCGACCAGCTGTAGGCGAGCGTTCCGGGCTCGAAGCTCGGCCCGGGATCCGCGAACAGGCGCATGAAGTTCCTGAGCGCCAGGAACTGCATTCGCGGCGATCCGTCATTGTTCAGGAGCGCGAAATTCTCTGCATTGTCATTGAGCAATTGATACTTGTACAGGCGCGGCGCGCCGGCGCCGAGGTGGGACAAAATCACCCTGCCCATATACTTGGCAGCGGCCCGTTCCGTGACGGCATGGTGGCCGCTCCGGCTGCCCGAAAGCTTGTAGCCGCACTCGGAGGCCCAGACCGGCTTGCTGCTGCCCATCCGCTGGCGCGCCAGCGCATCGGCCAGGGTGATGCCCCAGCCCCCGCCATAGCGGCCGTCCGGCTCGCGCCCCCCGGGATAGCTGTGCGCGTTGCCGACCGTCATGTAGTTGGCGGCCGTGGGAAAATAGGCCCGCAGCTTGTTCGCCGAGTCACGCGTGTTGGCGAAGGACGGGCCGAGGATCGTGACGTTGCGCGTCGCCGCGTCGGCGCGGTAGCGGCCATACATGCTGATCATGAAGTCGCGCATGCGCGCCGGCATGGCCGCACCCCACGCATTGTCGCGCTCGTTGGGCGGCTCGACCGCGTCGACCACCTTGACCCCGCTGGCGTTCAGCGCCTTGACGTAGCTCAGCCGGTCGTCCGTATCGCTCGCGGCGAACAGGACCGTGATGCCCGCCCGCGCCAGCTCGATGAACCGGCCCTTGGTCACGCTGTCGCTGGCGCCGCCGGGATTGTCGCGGATGTGGCGCACCCCGAGCTCGAGCAGTCGAGGCTTGGTGACGGTCGAGAAGGATTTCGCGTAGGTGCTTCCGAGATAGTTGATGTGCGTATTGACGCCCGGAACGCTGGCGGCATTGTCGGCCGGCCGCGCGATCTTGCCCGATGCGCCCGAGGTGGCACCGCAGCCCGGAGCGGCGGCCAGCGCGCTTCGTCGGAGGATCGCGATCCCAGCAATCGCACTGCCGCTCCAAAGCACGGCGCGACGGGCGAGGCGCGCTGTCGGATCGATTTCTTGCTTCGGGCACATTCTAGGTTTCCCTTCCTCGGGCAGCGACGCCACTGTCCCGCGTGCATCACGGGGCGAGCAGGGCGCGCTGATTGCGAGGATGGACGAGCCCTCATATCCACCATTCCCACTTAAGAGCTTAAATCTATCGATCTTTTAAAACTATTGATGGATTCATTTTTGATCAATGCTTGGGTATATTGACTATCTGGCCAATCGTTTTTATTGGCTATTTACCTGCGATGTGGTGACGAGACATGATGGACCCGCCAGCCATTCGATCTGCGATGCCGAGAGTGCTGTTCCTGGACCAGAGCGGCGATCTCGGCGGTGCGGAGCTTTCGCTGCTCGACATTGCCCGACATTTCCGCGCTGCGGCTACGGTCGCGCTGCTGGGCGACGGGCCGTTCGCCCGTCGTCTGCGGGCCGACGCGGTGCCGGTCGAGCTTGTTGCCGGAGGCGGTCGGCTGGCGGTTCGTCGCGAGGACGGACCCGCTGCCTGGCTGGCGGCTCTGGGGGCGGTGGGGACCATCGTCCCGCGCCTGGTCGGACTCTGCCGCCGCCACGAGCTGATCTACGCGAACACACAGAAGGCTTTCGTCCTGGGCGCCGTCGCCGCACTGCTGAGCCGCCGTCCGTTGATCTGGCATCTGCGGGACATCCTGACCTCCGAACATTTCGGCCGTGCCAATCTGCGGCTGGTCATCAGCCTCAGCCGCCTGGCCGCCGCTCGGGTGATTGCGAATTCCGACGCTACGGCGGCCGCGTTCGTGGCGGCCGGTGGCGACCGGCGCCGTCTGGTCACGATCCCCAATGGCATCGATCCTGCCCCCTGGTGCCCTCTTGCCCCGGA
>JBGAKU010000257.1:0-7902 GCA_044224255.1 Geminicoccaceae bacterium | reverse complement strand
GGATGTGCCGGTCGGCCTCCTCGGGATCTCCGTGCCGTTTCAGGGTCGTGTTGTTGGCGTGGACGCGCGCAGCCGTTGGCTCCTGCGCGTTTCGGTCGATGTCCCGGCGCCCGGGCGCCGGATGGGCGTCAACGTCGAGCGCGTCCGTGGCGATCTCACGGTGGCCCTGGCAAGCATGCCGCCACGGACCGACCTGCGGACCTGTGGCGACGAAGCGGGCCAGTATTTTGTTGAGCTATCCCTTGTTGCGGCCGACGATCGCGATGATAGCTTCGACCATGGCGAGCCCGTTCCGAATGCCATGACCGTCTGGGTGACGGGTGTCACGCCGACGCGCGCTCTGATCACCGGTCTTGGAGGGCCTGGGGGAATAACGGCTCCCCCTCCGAGGCCATGGCCGCAGGTAGCGGCTATCACCTTCAATACAGGCTGCGTGGCTTCGGCGCGGCTGACGCCGAGCGTAAGTGGACGCATTTGGCTCGATTCGAGCATTCTCCGTGACCACGTCGGGTTCAGCGTTACCGTCGCGGCGGAGGGACTGGACCCGCCGCGGCCACTGGACTCCAATGCGGCGATTTACGGTCGGGAGGTCAGCTTCGTCGTAAGGCTGCCGCCGGATCTTACGGGTCGGGTGCGCGTCACAGCTTACACAAACGACCGTGAGCAGGTGCGGAGCGTTGAGCTGAACGTGGGAGCGAACGGCCGTTTCGGTTGCCGCCCGCCTTTCCAAATCGGCCTCTACGAGGCGCGGCTTGTCGGTTGCGAGGCCTACGACTGCGACTGGATCGCGCTCAGCGATCGTGGCAGCCTTATCGGCCGGGACAAGGGCGTTGCCGCCCTTTACCTGCTTGGGCAGGCTCGATTGGAGCTCGTCGGCCGTTCTTTGGGCGAGCGTGCGATCCTCCGCGCCATCAACAACAGCAACCTTGCACTGGGCGTGCTCGATCCCGTCGGCGACGTGAGCGGTAGCTTCCTATACCGCGGTGATACCGAGGGCGAGGCGCTTCAGGTTATTCCAGAAGCCGACTTGGTCGCGTTGAACGACGCCGGCGCGGCAGTTGGCCTCACGGTCAGCGATGATCATCCGACACCAGTCATTTGGTCCGATGGCAAACTAAGCAAACTGGATGTGGCAGGACTAACCGTTTTGCCGCAGGCAATCGACGGCGGGGGCCGGGTGTTCGGTGTTGTCGTCGATCAGGGTGATTTCAGCCGTATAGTCATGATCGACTCAGACGGTCTGCACGAGCTCGCGAAATTACCTGGTCAAATTCTTCGAGTCAGAGCCAATGACGCCGGCATTGTCGCGGGTATGTTCTCGTTGGGAAAGCTGCTACGCGGGTTCGTGCTCGCGGAAGAAGAGGTTATTCAGATTGAGCCGAGCATCAAGGGGAACTTGGCCGTGACATCGATCAATGATCAGGGAACCGTCGTTGGCACGTACTATGGAGATGACAATATGGCGGCATATGGCTTCCGGTACGACGCTGATAGTGGATTTAAGCTATTGGACAATTTGATCGTTGGCGGTGTATTTCATATTGAAGAAGCAATTGACATCAACAATCTCGGTCAACTGCTCGTAAAGACAAGCGCAGATGGCAAACCATCTTACGCATTGCTCAATCCAGCGCAGACATTCATTGCTTGATCGTATTTGTGGATCGTGATATTGCGTGGATAGATTTTACCATTCTCTAAATTACTGACATATATTGAGATCTACAAGATACTCATGATTGTTTCCTTGCAGAAGACGAGGCCGAACGTGGTCTCGTCGTGCTCGACCAAGCCTCTGATCTTCCGTTCACAGTAGAGCCGACATGCGGCTGGGCGAGTGGTGTTTGCGATTCGAGGCACCGCCGCCGCGGCGTCGCCGTCGGGCGGCAGCCATTTGCAGCATAGCCCGAACTGGGCTACGGGTTTGCACACCATGCCCGAGCCCAACCGACGCCCGCGGCCGCCGGCAGCCAACCCGCCAGCCAGCGCCTCGAGCGCCTTCTGGCGTACCAAGCCGCTGGCCGCGATGAGCGAGGCCGAATGGGAGTCGCTGTGCGACGGCTGCGGCCTGTGCTGCCAGATCCGGGTCGAGGACGAGGACACCGGCGAGATCGCGCTCTCGGACGCGGCCTGCCGCCTGCTCGACCTGTGCACCCACCGCTGCTCGGACTACGCCAACCGCAAGGCCAAGGTGCCGGACTGCGTCAAGATCACGCCCGCGAACGTGCGGGAGCTGAGCTGGCTGCCCTGGTCCTGCGCATACCGGCTGGTCGCGTTCGGCATGGATCTGCCCGAGTGGCACCATCTGGTCTGCGGCGACCCGGAGCGGGTCCATACCGAGGGCCCCTCGATGCGCGGCGAACTGGTCAGCGAGGACGAGGTCGAGTGGCCCGACTAGGTGCCGTCGGCCCGGCTCACGGCGGGCGGAGCGCCGCGTTCCAGTCGGCGAGGAAGCGCTCGCGCTTCATCCGGTCGAGGAAGGTCAGCAGCGCCGGGCCGACCGTGATCGGCTGCGCGCTGGCGGCGCGCTCCGGCGGGAAATCGGCCTGGTCGCTGCCCGGTCGCAGGATCGGCCGCAGGCCCGGCACCGCGGCGAGCACGGCCTGCCCGCGCGCGGAGAGCAGATAGTCGACGAACAGCTTGGCGGTGGTCGGATTGCCGGCCGCGCGCGGGATGAGGATCGTGCGGGTGAGCCACAAGGTGTAGTCCCGCGGCAGGCTGATGCCGATCGGCGCGCCGGCCTGCTGGCGGGCGAGCGCGTAGGAGCCGAGCACATTGTAGCCGAGCAGGACCTCGCCCGCCGCAACCGCGTCCAAGATCTTGCCCGAGGTCGGCAGCAGGCGGGCGCTCGCGCCCCCGAGCGTGACCGCGAGCCGCCAGAACTGACTGTCGAGGATGGAGTCCTGGCTCGCGAACAGGTAGCCCAGCCCGCTCTCGCCGATGTCGTAGGTGGCGATCCGGCGGCGGAAGCGGTCGGGTTGCGCCTGCAGGAGGCGCAGGAGCTGTGGCCGCGAGCGCGGCACCTCGCCGGCGGGCAGGCGGTCTCGGGCGTAGACGATGACGGCCGGCTCGAGCGTGAACCCGAACGTCTCGTCGCGCCAGTTGGCCCAGGCCGGCAGGAGCAGCGTCGCGGGCGAGACATGACGCTGCGCCCAACCGTCATTGACCAGCTTGACCTGCAGGTCCACGGCCGAGCTGACCGCGAGGTCGGGCGGGCCGCCGGGCCCCGGCGTCACCACGCTGTCGAAGACCTCCTGGGACTGCATGTCGACGAAGTCGATGGCGATGTCGCGATTGGCCGCCTGAAAGTCGCGCAGCAGCGGCTCGATCAGCGGCCGGTCCGTCGCCGAGTGGATCAGGAGCCGGGCGGCCGCCTCGCCGAGCGCCGGGTAATGCTGGGCGAGAGCTGCGGATGCGGGCAGCAGGAGGGCGAGGGCGCCGGCCAGAGCCCCGGCGCGAGCGACCCGGCCTGGGCGCTCGCGCGATTGCCGGGGAAAGGTGAGGCGGACCAGGAGGCCACCGCCCGGACGGTCCAGCAGCGCCAGGGTCCCGTCGTGACTGGCCACGACCGCCTGGACGATGGCGAGGCCGAGACCGCTGCCGGCGGTCGTCCGCCCGGCGCTGCCGCGGACGAAGCGCTCGAGCACGCGCGGCTTCTCGGCATCGGGGATGCCCGGCCCGCGATCCGCGAAGTCGACCTCGACCCGGGTCGCACTGGTGGCGAGCGTGATCTCGATCGGGCGGTCGCGCCCGGCATAACGCCCCGCATTGTCGATCAGGTTGGTGAACGCCTCGGCCAGGGTGATCCGGTCGCCGATCACGATGGCGGCGTCGGGGCCGTCCGTCCCGATCGCGATCGGCGGGCTGTCGCCCCCGGCCTCCGCGCGCCGGGCCACCCGACGCAGCAGGGGGAGCAGGTCTACGGGCTCGCGGGCAGCGACCTGGCCACGATGCGTCACCATGGTGTGGCTGAGCAGTTGGTTGGTGACCTGGCTCACCTGTACGGCATGGCGGTGGATCTTGCGGACATAGGCGGGCAGCGACGCCGGGTCCTCCTCCTCGATCGCGATGTCGGCCTGGGCCCGCAAGGTCGCCAAGGGCGTCCTGATCTGGTGCGCGGCATCGGCCAGAAAGGTCTGCATCAGCGCCAGATTGACCTTCAGCCGGGCCATGAACTGGTTGAGGGTGTCCAGAAGCTGGCGGACCTCGGCCGGCGCCGGAGCGGCGATCGGCTCCAGGTTCTCGGGGCCGCGGCCGCGCACCAGCGCCTCGATCGTGGCCAGCGGTGCCAGCGCACGGCGGACCGCGAACCAGATCAGCGCGCCGGCGGCCAGCGTCACCAGCAACAGAGGCACGAAGGCGTTGGCGAAGATGCCGGCGGCCAGCGCGCGCCGCTCGTCGCGGCTGTGGGCGACGACGATCGTGACCAAGGGGCCGTCCGGATCGGACACCAGCCGGCCGAGGACCACGGCCCGGACCGACGTGTCGAGATAGCGGCCGTCGACGAACCGGGGCACCCGTGCTGCCACGGTCGCCGGGCTCTCGAGCAGGCCCGCATAGCCGGTGACGAGCTGCCCGTCCGGCGCGGAGACGCGGTAGAAGATCCGATCGCGCCGACCGCTGGCGAGGATGGCGAGGGAGGAGTAGGGTAGGTCGACCGCGACCTCGCCGTCCTCCACCTGCACGCCGTCGGCCATGCTCAGGGCCGAGGCGAGCAGGATCTGATCGAACGCCCGGTCGGCCGCACGCGTCGCGTAGGTGGCCAGGGCGAAGTAGAAGACCAGGGCGATCAGCGCCAGGAGGCAGAGCAGGCCGCCCAGCAGACGGCGCTGGAGCGACCATCCGTCAATGCGGCGCATCCAGCTCGGCGACGTAGCCCAACCCCCGAAGCGTGCGGATCTTGACGGCGGAGCGGTCCAGCTTGCGCCGCAGCCGCGAGACGTAGAGCTCGATGGCGTTCGGGGCAACGGCGTCGTCCAGGCCGAACAGCTGGTCGAGCAGGGCATCCTTGCTCAGCACCCGGTCGAGATTGGCCAGGAGCAGCTCGAGCAGACGGAACTCGCGCGAGCTCAGGTCCACGGGCCGGCCGTCGACGCTGACCCGCTTGGCGCCGTTGTCGAAGGTCAGGTTGCCGAACTCGACGGCGCTCGCGGCCATCCCCTGCGGCCGGCGCAGCAAAGCACGGCAGCGGGCCTCGAGCTCGCGGAAGTCGAACGGCTTCACGAGATAGTCGTCGGCCCCGTAGTCGAGCGCGCCGACCTTGTCGTCCACGCCCGAGCGCGCGGTGAGCACCAGGACCGGCGTGGGGCAGCGGCGCTGGCGCAGCCGGCCCAGCACCTCCTGGCCGCAGATCCCGGGCAGCGCCAGGTCGAGGACGACGAGATGGTAGCGCTCCTGCCGCAGCAGCTCGTCCGCCTGCTCCCCGTCAGCGGCGAGGTCGACCGCATAGCCCTGCTTGCGCAGCCTCGCGGCGATGGCCTCGGCCAGATCCTCGGTGTCCTCGACGATGAGGATTCGCATCGGCCGCCCCCCTGCCCGTCGTGTGCGTCGCCTGGCCGCGGGCGACAGTTTCCTGACAGGCGATAAGGCTACACCGGCCGCCGCCGGCGATCACCGGTCTTTCGCCGGCCGGATCGCCCAACCCGAGCAACGCCGACCTTCAGGGAAGCAGCCGATGCCCTTCGTCGCCAAGCGCTCGCCCCTCTACCTGTCGCGCCGCGTTCTGGCCGCGGCCATGGCGGCCGGCGCCCTCGCCGTGGCCCTGCCCGCACAGGCGGAGATCAAGAAGCTCGAGATCATCGCGCCGGCCAATCCAGGCGGCGGCTGGGACCAGACCGCCCGCGCCATGCAGAAGGCGCTGCAGAGCGAGGGCCTCGCGGCGGGCATCCAGGTCGAGAACATCGGCGGCGCCGGCGGCACCATCGGCCTCGCCCAGTTCGTCTCCAGCAAGCAGAAGAAGGGCGACACGGTGCTGGTCGGCGGCCTGGTGATGGAGGGGGCCATCCTGACCAACAAGTCGCCGGTGACGCTCGCCAACGTGACGCCGCTGGCGCGCCTGACCGGCGAGTACGAGCTCGTGGTCGTGCCCGCCGACTCGCCGCTCAAGAGCATGGCCGACCTCGTCGCCAAGCTGAAGACCGATCCCGGCTCGGTGTCCTGGGGCGGCGGCTCGGCCGGCGGCACGGACCACATCCTGGCCGGCCTGATCGCCAAGGCGGCGGGCGTGGACGCGACCAAGGTCAACTACATCGCGCATTCGGGCGGCGGCGAGGCGCTTTCGGCGATCCTCGGCGGCCACGTCACCGCCGGCATCAGCGGCTATGAGGAGTTCGCCCCGCAGATCACGGCCGGCAAGCTGCGCGGGCTCGCGATCTCCTCCGACGAGCGGCTGGCCGGGGTCGACGTGCCGACCCTGAAGGAGCAGGGCATCGACGTCTCGCTGGTCAACTGGCGTGGCGTGTTCGCCGCCCCGGCGGTGCGCGAGAAGGACAAGGCGGCGCTGGCCGACGCGGTCGCCAAGATGGTCCAGAGCGCCAGCTGGCAGGCCACGCTCAAGGAGCGCGGCTGGCTCGACCTCTATCAGCCGGCGGACGAGTTCGCGGCCTTCCTGGAGGAGGACCAGGCCAAGATCGCCTCCACGCTGCAAGCGATCGGCCTCGTGCAGTAGGCGGGCAAGACACCGCCCGAGCGGCATCCGAGGGGAGGAACGATCCAATGACTTTCGACCGATCCGCGCAGCATCTGCTGTCGTCCCGCCGCACCCTCCTGGCGGGGGGCACGGCGCTGGCACTGGCGCCCTGGACCGGTGCCCTCGCCGCGATCAAGTCGCTCGACCTGATCGCGCCGGCGGGCCCGGGCGGCGGCTACGACCAGCTCGCCCGCGCGACGCAGCAGGTCCTGCAGGCGAAGGGGCTCGTGCCCGCCGTGCAGGTCGAGAACATTCCGGGCGCCGGCGGCACGATCGGCCTCGCGCAGTTCGTCACCAAGGGCTCGCGCAATCCGAGCGGCCTCGTGGTCGGCCTCGGCATGATCGGCGCCATCCGGATCAACAAATCGCCGGTGACGCTCGACCAAGTCAAACCGCTCGCACGGCTGACGGGCGAGTATCAGCCCCTGGTCGTCGCGGCGGACTCGCCGATCAAGTCGATGGCCGACCTGCTGGCCCAGTTCAAGAGCGATCCGGGCTCGGTCACCTGGGGCGGCTTCGCGCTGGGCAGTCCCGACCACATCCTGTGCGCCCTGATCGTCAAGGCGGCCGGCGGGGACGTGGCCAAGATGAACTACATCGTCGCCGGCGCCGGCGGCGAGATGCTGGCCCAGGTCATGGGCGGCCACCTCACCACCGCCACGGGCGGGCTCAACGAGATGGCGCAGCAGATGGCGGCCGGGAAGCTCCGGGCGCTCGGCATCTCCTCGCCGGAGCGCCTGCCCGGCGTCGACATCCCGACCTTCAAGGAGCAGGGGCTCGACGTCGAGCTGGTCAACTGGCGCGGCCTCGTCGCACCCGCGAAGATCCGGCCGGCCGACCTCGAGGGGCTCGACGCCGCCCTGGCCGAGATGGTCAAGGCCGACGAATGGCGCGCTCTGCTCGCAGAGCGGGGTTGGGTCGACCTGTACCAGCCCTCGGGCGAGTTCGCCGCCTTTCTCGAGCCGGAGCGCCAGCGGATCGAAGGCATCCTGCAGGATGTCGGGCTCCTGAACTAGGAGCTGAGCTAACCGCCACACCAGGGGAGGGGATTGGGCGATGGCCACGACGTTAGGTCTGCGGGCGGGCGAGGCGGTCTTGGGCGGGGTGGTGCTGGGCCTGGGGCTGTTTGTCGGGATCGAGACCTCGCTGATGGAGGTCGCGCCCTCCAACGCGGCGATCGGGCCCAGGCTGTTCCCGTTCCTGGTGGCGGCGGG
>JBGAKU010000256.1:0-7961 GCA_044224255.1 Geminicoccaceae bacterium | reverse complement strand
GAGGTTCAGCGGCGGGCCGAACGCCTTGCACTGCGCTGGCGTCAGCCATTCATTGTCGACGCCGTTGAGGCGGTTGGCGTGAATATGACGCTGGGCGCCCTGCATGTCGTGGACGGTGTGCGCCAGCATCAACACGCCGCGCGGGCTGAACATGACGTTGTAGTTCAGCTCCCGGCTCAGCCCTTCCCACAGCTTCAGCGCATGGTCGTAGAAGGCGGCACTCTCGTCGTAGAGATAGTTGGAGCGGCAGATCGTGGTGTTGCGGCCGGTGTTGCCGCCGCCGAGCCAGCCGCGCTCGATCACCGCGACGTCGGTGATGCCGTGCTCCTTGGCGAGATAATAGGCGGTCGCGAGCCCGTGCCCGCCGGCGCCGACGATCACCACCTCGTAGGCGGCTCGGGGCTCCGGGCTTCGCCACGCCGTCTGCCAGTTGCGGTGGCCGGTGAGCGCGTTCCGGGCCAGCGAGAAGATCGAGTAGCGCTGCATGCGAGCTTTCGCGAGATCGGGGCCGGCCACAGGGTCCTTGCAGCCTCCCCGCAACCATTTCTCCTAGCCCTAGCACAGGCCCGCTCTTGCGCCCACGCGACGTGATCGGTGCCAGTTCGGCCATCTTGACGCGGCGACTCTTCGATGGTGCGGGCGCAAATGTCGTCGTAATAGGATGACCGCGTCGCGATCCCGACATTTCATCGGAGCCGCGTGCCATTCGGACCTGCCCATGAGCGACCGACCGCTGACCGCCGAGCCCGTAGCGACCGAAGCGCTCCTATTCCTGCTGATTCCCGACTTCTCGATGATCGCTTTCACGAGCGCGATCGAGCCGTTGCGCATCGCCAACCGGCTCTCCGGCCGCCGCCTGTACGAGTGGCGCCTGCTCTCCCGCGACGGCGGCCCGGTGGCGGCGAGCAACGGCATCGCGATCCAGGTCGACAGCGGGATCGCGACGGCCGAGCCGCCCGCGACCGGCACGCCGCCCGCGGTCGTTCTCTGCGGCGGCCTGGGTTCCGAGCACTATCAGAGCAAGGAGGTCTTCTCCTGGCTGCGCCGCTGGGATCGGCGCGGCGCGCCGATCGGTGCTCTGTGCACCGGCGCCCACGTGCTCGCGCGTGCCGGCTTGCTGGATCGGCATCGCTGCACGATCCACTGGGAGAACCTGCCGGGGTTCATCGAGGCCTTCCCCGAGATCCCGGTCACCTCCGACCTCTACGAGATCGACCGCAACCGCTTCACCTGCTCGGGCGGGACGGCGGCGCTCGACCTCATGCTGCACCGGATCGCGCTGGCGCACGGCGACGAGCTCGCGACCAAGGTCTCCGAGCAGTGCATCGTCGACCGCATCCGCGGCCCGCACGACCGGCAGCGCATGCCGCTGCGGCTGCGGCTGGGGGTGCACCATCCCAAGCTGATCAACGCGGTGGAGATCATGGAGGGCAACATCGAGGAGCCGCTGAGCCAGGAGACCTTGGCCGACCGCATCCAGCTCTCGCGCCGCCAGCTCGAGCGCCTGTTCCGCCGCCATCTCGGCCGGACACCGGCCCAGTTCTATCTCGAGACGCGGCTGGAGCGGGCGCGCCATCTGCTGTTCCAGACCGACATGCCGATCATGAGCGTCGCCTGTGCCACCGGCTTCGTCTCGGCCTCCCACTTCACCACCTGCTACCGCCAGATGTTCGGCAAGACGCCAAGGGCGGAAAGGGTGAGGGCGGCGTGACGAGTCATGTCCAAAGGAAGCGTTAAGTGACTAAGAGACTGACCGGCTTTTCTCAACTATGGAGCGGATGAGCCACTGATTGAAATTACCTCTGCAAGCCTGCAGGATATTTACGATGAGGTTTTATGATTCTGGAAAATTTACTCTTCGATCTGCTAAACTCGGATGTTGTTCGCCTTGTTCGCGATGTGCAGGAGCGAGTCGATTGCATTTTGGGCGGACACTTGGTAATCAATTGCCATCGCGATCACAAAAGATTTTTCTACGAGCTATGCCCGCTTGTGACATTAGCTGGCCATGTCGGCGACGATGACACGCGGATTGCTCTTTCTCCGCAGGGGACCCGATTTGATGGCCGCATCATATTCTCAGACGGTAGAGAGCAGATTGTAGAAATGACAGCTGCGATAGACGGACACAACGACGCTCTCGTTCGCAGGATATGTGCAGAATATCATTCAGCGCCCCTCTATCAAGCAACCGATTACTTGAAGGATATACTCGACGGAAGGCGGCCCAATGAGGGAGCGGCAATTTGTATGGATGTGAGAGACGAGATCTTATTAGGATTTATGAAAGAGCGATTACGAGATAAGAAAGAACTAGCCAAATCAAATCAACATTACGCGAGCGCTTGGCTGGGCATCGTTTTTGACGAATGGCCAGTAGGGCTCGATCATGAACGATGGGATAGATTGGCGACAGAACTACTGAGTGGTAACGACATCCATCCGTTCGAGCGTGCTTTCTGCGTCGGTATCCACGGAAGTTACATATTCGATAGCGCGCATATGACGAGTTGGCGCAGCTGAGTATCCCTTGGTCGTCTCAATGTGCAGAGCCTTGCACTGCCTGCTGGCCCAACGGGGCGATCGCTTGGGCTCAAGGTTAGCCCAGCGCTGGCGTTGGCGGCGTCAGCTCCTCCAGCGGCCAGCGCGCTCGTGCGGGCATGCCCTGATCGTCGTCCGGGCCGAGGCGCAGGCGCTCGATGCCAGCCCAGGCGACCATGACCGCGTTGTCGGTGCAGAGCTCGAGCGGCGGTGCGATCAATAGGATGCCCGCCTTCTCGGCGACCTGCTCCAGGCGCTGTCGCAGGTAGAGATTGGCGGCCACGCCTCCGGCCACGACCAGCGCGCGGCAATGGCCGGCTTCCCGCCGCAGGGCACGGGCCGAGCGGTCGACCAGCACATCGCCCGCCGCGGCCTGGAAGCCGGCGCACAGGTCCGCCATCGTCGCGGGCTCGGCGGCCGCCGCCCCGAGGTCGAGGATGCGGTGCCGCACCGCGGTCTTGAGGCCCGAGAAGGAGAAATCGCAGGTGGCGGTGCCCTGCAGCGGGCGCGGCAAGGCGAACCGTGACGGGTCGCCCTTGCGCGCGAGGCGCTCGACCGCGGGCCCGCCCGGGTAGCCGAGCCCCAGCATCTTCGCGACCTTGTCGAACGCCTCGCCGATCGAGTCGTCGATCGTGGTGCCGAGCAGGCGGTAGCGGCCGACGCCCTCGACGGCGACGAGCTGACAGTGGCCGCCCGAGACGAGGAGGAGGAGGTACGGGAACTCGACCCCGGCGATCAGGCGGGCGGTCAGGGCGTGGGCCTCGAGATGGTTGACCGCGACCAGCGGCAGCCGGCTCACGAGCGCTATGGTCTTGCCGGTGAGCAGGCCCACCATCAGCCCGCCAATCAGGCCGGGGCCGGCCGTGGCCGCCACGCCGGCCAGATCGGTGAACTCCAGACCGGATTCGTCCATCGCCTGCCCGATCAGCAGGTCGAGCTTCTCGACATGCGCCCGGGCTGCTATCTCCGGCACCACGCCGCCATAGGGGGCGTGCTCGGCGAGCTGGGAGAACAGCGGTGCGGACAGGACGCGACGGTCGGCGCGCACCAGCGCCGCCGCGGTCTCGTCGCAGCTGGTCTCGATCCCCAGGACGATGGCGTCGTCGCGCAATCCAACCTCCAGGCCCGCCCATGTCTACCCGATCCGCCGGAGCGCAATTATGACGCCGCATTCGCCCCTGCGCATCGGCACGCGCGGCTCGCCGCTGGCGCTGGCCCAGGCGCACCTGGTCAAGGCGGCGCTGCTGGCCCTAGGTGGGCTCGCGGACGCGGATGTCGAGATCGTCGCGCTCAGCACCCGGGGCGACCGGATCCAGGACCGGACGCTGGCCGAGATCGGCGGCAAGGGCCTGTTCACCGAGGAGATCGAGGCGGGCCTGCTCGACGCCAGCCTGCAGATGGCGGTTCACTCGACCAAGGACATGCCCACGAGCCTGCCGGCGGGGCTCATGCTGGGTGCCGTGCTGCCGCGCGCCGATCCCCGCGACGCCCTGATCGCACGCGGCCCGCGCAGCATCGCCGAGCTGCCCGAGGGTGCGGTGGTCGGCACGGCCTCGCTGCGGCGACAGGCGCAGCTGCGCGCGGCAAGGCCCGATCTCGTCGTGGTCCCGCTGCGCGGCAACGTCCAGACGCGCCTGCGCAAGCTCGCCGCCGGCGAGGTGCAGGCGACGATGCTGGCGATGGCGGGGCTGATCCGGCTGGGGCTCGCGGCGGAGGCGTCGGCGGTGCTGCCGGTCGAGGAGATGCTGCCGGCCGTGGCGCAAGGGGCCATCTGCATCGAATGCCGCGCCGAGGACGGCCCCGTGCGCGCTCTGCTCGACCGGATCAATCATCCGCCGACTATGACCGCGATCACCGCGGAGCGGGCCTTCCTGGCGGCGCTGGACGGCTCGTGCCGCACGCCGATCGCAGCACTCGCCGAGATCGACGGCGACGCCATGCGCCTGCGCGGGCTCGTGGCCAGCCCCGACGGCAGTGCTGTGGAGCGCGTCGACGTCACCGGCAGTGCTGGCGATCCCGCAGCGCTCGGCGCGGAGGCCGGCGCCGGCCTGAGGGTGCGGCTGCCCGCGCACTACTTTTCCGCGGGCTAGCGCGATGCTGGTGCTCGTGACGCGCCCGCGCGACCAGGCGGCCGGGACCGCCGACCTGCTGCGGGCCGCGGGCCACGAGGTGCTGATTGACCCCGTGCTTGAGATACGCCGGGTGCAGGCGCCCCTTCCATCCGGCGAGCTCACGGCGATCGCGCTGACCAGCGCCAACGCCGTGCCGGCCCTCGCCGACCTGCCCTGTGCCCTCCCGGTGTTCGCGGTCGGCCAGGCGACGGCGCGCGCGCTGCAGGCAGCCGGGCGGGAGCCGGCCGGGGTCGCCTCCGGCGAGGCACGCGCGCTCGCCGGGATGATCCGCAACAAGGTTCCGCCCGGCGGGACGATCCTGCACCCGTGCGGCCGGGACGTCCGCGAGGGCCTGGAGGCGGGGCTCGTGGAGGCCGGCCTCGGCTACCTGCCCCTGACCGTCTACGAGGCGGTCCCCGCGACCAGCCTGGCGGCGGAGGTGGCGGCGGCGCTGCGTGCCGGCAGGCTCGGGGCCGGGCTCTATTTCTCGCCCCGGTCGGCCGTGCTGTGGGCAGGGCTGGTCCGGGCGGCGGGCCTCGCCGGGCAGACCCGCACCATGCGCGCCGCGTGCCTGAGCGACGCGGTGGCGGCCGGCCTAGGCGATCTGCCGCTCGCCTGCGTCCGCATCGCCGCCTCGCGCGACCAAAAGGATCTCGTCCGTTGCCGTGAAGGGTGGGAATGAAGGTGGTACCCGGTCTCGCATGGCGGGACCGGCGGGGAAGCATGCCCGCCTCGGCCTGTTCCGCGCCGGCGACACCGGCGCGGCTTCAGCCGCAAGCGAGGGAGGAGCGGCCGGATGGCGCGCGGGAAGCGGAGCGGCCGCGACGGGCCTTCGGAAACCGATTCCGCAGAGACTGTCGACTTTGAGGAACTGCCCGAGGTGCCGCCGGCGAGCCCGGCGCCTGACGCTGCTCCCGACATCGGAAGGACAGAGAGGATGGCCGAGCCCGACGATTCGCGCGCGCCGGACACGGCGCTGGCCTCGCCCGCCGAGCCTGCGGCCGGGCCAGCGCAGCCGGCAAGGCGGGGCGGCTTTCTGCCGGGGCTGATCGGCGGTCTGGTCGGCGGTGCGGCGGTGATCGCCGGCGGCGGCTGGTATGCCTACGAGCGCGGCCCGATCAAGCCCGCCATCACCGAGCTCCACACGGCGAGCGCCGCGGCGCAGGACGCCAAGGGTGGCCTCGCGTCCCTCGGGACGCGGGTCGAGGAGCTGGGCCAGGGCGTCCAGAGCGAGCTCGGTGCGGTCAAGGCATCGGTCGAGCAGGTGCGGGCCGCGGCGGACGGCGGCCTGCAGCAGGCCGGGGGCGAGATCGCCGCGGCCGGCACGCGCCTCGACGCGCTCGAGAAGGCCGACGCCGACATGGGGACCAAGGTCGACCAGGCGGCCAACACCTTCCGGGCGGCGAGCGAGCAGGTCATCTCACGGCTCGAGGCCGTCAACGCCAAGCTGGTCGAGGTCGAGCAGAGCCAGCCCGCGGACGTCGTCGACAAGAAGACCGTGGCCGACATCGCCGCCAAGCAGGCCGGCAACGAGCAGGGGCAGCAGGCGGTGGCGGCTGCGCTGGCGCGTCTCGAGCAGCTCGTGACGCAGAGCCTGGACGCCGGGAACAAGCAGGCGGCCGCCCTGCAGACCATGGTCGATGCCGCGCAGGACCGGATGAACGAGATCGCGCAGCAGCAGCGTGACCTGCTGGCGATGAAGGAGCAGCTGGGCGACCAGACGCGGACCAATGAGGCGCAGGCCGCAGCGCTCGGTCAGGCGACGCAGCAGGTCGAGGCGCTGCGGGCGGAGGTGCAGGCGAAGGTCGAGGGCGCGCGCAGCGAGCTGCAGCAGAAGATCGCCGACACCAGCACGCGCCTGACCACCGAGGGTGCCGCCCGCGAGCGGAGCGTCGGCCTCTCCCTCGCGGCCAGCAGCCTCGAGGCCGCCCTGCAGAATGGGCAGCCCTTCGAGGCGACGGTCAGGACGCTGCACCAGCTCAGTCAGGGCGACCAGGTCGTCGACGGTGTGGCCGGCACGCTCGAGCCGATGGCGGCCGGGGGCATCCCGACCGTGGCCAGCCTCGCCCAGGGCCTGGACGCCGTCGAGCAGGGCCTCGCGGCCGAGGCGCCCCAGGCGTCGTCCGACTGGCTGGCGCGGACCACGGAGAACTTGAACAGTCTGATCGATCTGCACCCGGCGGATCAGGAGTCGGTGCCGGGCCAGGGTGCCGTGCGCGGCTCGCGCCAGGCCCTGCTGCTCCAGGATCTGGCCGGCGCGGCCGCTGCCCTGAAACCCTTGGCCGACCAGGGCAACGAAGCGGCGAAGGCATGGATCGGCAGTGCCGACCAGCGGATCACCGCGACGCAGGCCGTCGACACGCTGCGCCAGCACCTCAAGACCATGGTGGCCCGCCAGGGCTGAGCGGCCCGCACGCGAAGGAACGCGTCCATGCTTCGCCTCATCTTCTTCCTCGTCCTGTCGTGCCTGCTCGCCTGGGCAGCGGTCTGGGTGGTCGATCATCCCGGAACGGTGCAGGTCCGCTGGCTCGAGCAGGAGCTGGTCCTCAGCGTCGGGACCGTGATCGTGGGCCTGCTCGTGATCGGCGCGCTGGCGATCGTGCTCTTCGAGCTGCTCCGCGTGGTGGTCGGCCTGCCCGGAAACTGGCGCGTGGGGCGTCGCCGGCGTCACGAGGTGCGCGGCCTGGAGGAGCTGAACCGCGGCTTGATGGCCGCCGCCGCCGGCGACCTCGCCGCGGCGCGCACGCATCACCGTCAGGCCGAGCGGCATCTGCCCGAGAATGGCGCGCTCCTGCTGCTGCAGGCCCAGACCGCCCAGCTCGAGGGCAAGGAGGAGATCGCCCATCTCAAGTTCCGGCAGATGCTCGATCGCCGCGACGCCGAGTTCGTCGGCCTGCGCGGCCTGCTCGCGCAGGCGATGAAGACCGGCGATCACGACGAGGCCCTGACCCTGGCCCGCCGCGCCTACCGGCGCAGCCCGACCACGCCCTGGGTGCTGACCACGCTGCTTGAGCTGCTCGGCCGCGCGGGCAAGTGGGAGGAGGCCCTGCCGCTGATCGACGAGATGCAGGCGCAGAAGCTGCTCAGCGAGGCCGAGGCGCGCCACAAGAAGGCCGTTCTCCTGCACATGACCGCGACCGGGCTGGTGGCACAGGACCGCCAGAGCGATGCCCTGAGCCAGGCGCGCCGGGCCGCCAAGCTGGCGCCGGCCTTCGCCCCGGGCGTCGTCCAGGCGGCCGAGCTGGCGCTGCAGGCAGGCAAGCGGCGGCAGGCGGTGCAGGTGCTCGAGGATGCCTGGAAGGTCGAGCC
>JBGAKU010000255.1:0-9881 GCA_044224255.1 Geminicoccaceae bacterium | reverse complement strand
GAAGATCAGGATCGAGCCCGGCACCAGGTAATGACGCACGAACTCCAGCACAGGGACGCAAGAGTCGTAGAGATCGACATCGATCAGGCACACCGAGGCCTTGGACAGGTTGTTCTCGGCCTTGATCTTGGTGAACAGATCCTCCGAGTACCAACCCTTGAACAGCTTGATCTTCGTAAGATCAGCTTCCCATTTGGTGAGGTTGCGCACGACCACGTCGTAGCTGGCGCCGAATTGCCCTTTGAAGAAGATCGACCGCTCTTCCTCGAGCTCGGGCAACGGCAGTCCGGCGAACGAATCGAAGCCGTAATAGGTGAAGCCCTTGGCCCCAAATTCGCGGGCGAGACGGTCCGCCCACCACATGCTGTAGCCGCGGAACATGCCGAATTCGAAATAGCCGTAGCCATCCAGCATGTCGCGGTCACGCTGGATGGTGAAGGCACGCATCAGGGCGATGGTCACGTCTGGCGAGAGGGTGAAGAATGGCCCGTCGCCGACCATGCTCCGGACGCCCGGGATGCGGTTCGCCATCACACGGCTCTCGCCGATCGCCCGGATCGCCAGTCGCTTGAGCAGAGGGACCGACTTGACGGCTTCCTTCAGGCGCTCGAACGGCGTCCGAGCAGCGCCGAATGGGACCGTCTCGGCGAGCGCGCGCGCCTCTCCGCTCGGCGCCGCCGGGCGGACCGCCGTGGCCGATCCACCGTTCGCGCGCGCATCAGCAAGCTTCTGTTCGACGTCCATTCGCACGCCCATATAATATGACAACCGACAGGAGACGGAGGGGCCGCAGGACCACCCCGTCTCAATCAACGTGCATCGCCGGCTTTTGGCAAGCCTTCAGCCCTCAGCCGACAATGCCTCAACTCCACGACGTGGCTCCAAGGTCACAGCCAACTCACAGTCTCGGTTGAGAAGCACCGCTGGCTCAGTCCATCGCCCGGACCTTGACATACCCTCCCGGCGCGGACTCCAGGGCCGACAGCCCGCCTGCCCCCGGTATCCTCGCCGGCACCGTGGTGCCGCTCTTCCGATGCAGCCACCCCGCCCAGTCGCTCCACCAGGAGCCGTCGCGGTGGGTCGCCTCGGCGAGCCAGCGATCGGGATCCTCGATCCGTCGCGCATTGGTCCAGTAGCCGTACTTGGCCGAGCTCGGCGGATTGATGACCCCAGCGATGTGCCCCGAGCCGCCCAGGACGAACCGCACCGGTCCGCCGAAGCGCAGGCTGCCCCGATAGGTCGACCGCCAAGGTGCGATATGGTCATCCTTGGTCGAAAGAAAATAGCTCGGCACCTCGATCCGCCCGAGATCGAGCGGGATTTCCTTGAGCGTGATGCCGCCCGGCAGCACCAGCAGATTCTTCTGGTACATGTTGCGCAGATAAAAGCTGTGCATCATGTGCGGCATGCGGGTGCTGTCCGCATTCCAGTACAGCAGATCGAAGGCGATCGGCTCACGGCCCATCAGATAGTTGTTGACGACGAAGCCCCAGATCAGGTCGTTGGCGCGCAGCAGGTTGAACACCCGCTGCATGTGCCGCGCCTCGAGATAGCCCTTCTCCTGCATTCTGCGCTCGATCGACGCGATCTGCTCGTCGTCGATGAACACGGCGAGCTCGCCCGGCTCGGCGAAGTCCGTCATCGTGGTGAAGAAGGTGGCGGCCTTGATCCGTGCGTCCCCGGTAGCCGCCATCCAGGCCAGCATGCAGGCGGTCAGCGTGCCGCCGAGACAGTAGCCGATGACGGTCGCCTCGCGCTCTCCGATCGCGCGGTCGATGGCGTCAAGTGCCGCGAGCGGGCCGAGATTCAGATAGTCCTCAAACGTCTTGTCGCCGAGGCTGCGGCCGGGATTGGCCCAGGAGATGACGAAAACGGTGAAGCCCTGATCGACCGCGAACTTGATGAAGCTGTTCTTCGGCTTCAAATCCAGAATGTAGAACTTGTTGATCCAGGGAGGCACGATCAACAGCGGCCGGCGCCGGACCCGTTCCGTGGACGGTGAATACTGCAGGAGCTGCATCAGCTCGTTCTGATAGACGACCTGTCCCGGCGAGACGGCGATGTTCTCTCCGACCTGGAACGCCTCCTCCTTGGTCATCGAGATCTTGAGATCGCCCTCGCCGCGCTCGAGATCGTCCAGGAGATGCTGCAGGCCCTTGAGCAGGCTCTCGCCCTTGGTCTCGGCGGCGTGCTTGAGGACGGTCGGATTGGTCAGGGCGAAGTTGGTCGGCGAGAGCGCGTCGACGAACTGACGCGTATAGAACTCGACTTTGGCCTTGGTGGCGGGATCGAGCGCGTCAACCTCGGCGACTGTCGACTGCAACCAGCGCGAGGTGAGCAGGTAGGACTGCTTGACATAGTCGAAGACCAGCTCCTCGCTCCAGGCCTCGTCCTTGAAGCGGCGGTCGGCCTGGTCCGGCTCGGCAAGGGGGGCGACCTCCTTGCCGCTGGCCCGCAGCACCTGGCGCTGCCACAACTCGCCTATCTGCTGCCAGAGCTGCATCTGGGCCTGCATCAGACGCGCGGGATCGGCGAGCATGGCCTGCGACAGCTTGGCGAACGCATCGGCGACCACCACCGGATCCGGGATCTGGAAGCTGTCACCCTGCGCGTGCCGCTCGAGAAAGCGCTGCGCGACGCGCTGACTCTTCTGGGCGAGGTCGGCGAACGCATGCGCGAGCTCCAGGCCGTCCCCCTCGGCTCCGCGCTTCTCCATCCGCCATGCCTCCCCTCGATTCGCTGCAACGGTGAGACACAGTGACGCTGAGCGCAACATGACCGCCGGACGCGGCGATCACAGGGGGCGCTACATCAGGACCGTATCGAGCCGGCGCCCGAACTTGAGCCCGACCTCACGCAGGATTCCGACCTCGACGAAGCCGCAGGCACGGTGCAGACGGACCGAGCCGAGATTGGCCGAATCACCGATCACGGCCACCATGCTGTGGCTCCCGGCGGCGCGGGACCCCGCGATCACGGCCTCGAGGAGCGCTCGCCCGATTCCCAGACCCCTCGCCCACGGCGCTAGGTAGACCGAATCCTCGACGGTGTGGCGATAGGCCGGCCGCTCGCGGTAGAGCGTCGCGTAGGCATAGCCCGCGATGCCCTGATCCATCTCCGCGACCAGCCAGGGCAATCGCAGTTCGCGTACCCGCCCCAGACGCCGCGCGAGCTCCTCGAGGCTTGGCGGCTCCAGCTCGAAGCTCGCCGTGCCCTCCCGCACCTCGCGGCCGTAGATCGCCGCGACCGCCGGCAGGTCGCGCTCCCCGGCCGGTCGCAGCCGCAGGCCTGCCATGGCCTCAGCGGTCGCCGAGCCGGCGGGTCAGGTCGTCCATCCGTGCCTCCAGGTCGGCGACCGTCGCGCGCTCGGAATCGTTGCCCGGATCGAGGCCGTCGGCGAGCGAGCGCGCCGCCGCCAGATCGGAACGCGCCTGCACGGTGCGCCCCGCGGTGATCGCGTCCTGAGCGCGCCCGAGCAGCCGGTTGACCGTCTGCGCACCGTCGAAGCTCGGCAGCCCGCTCTCATCGTCGATTGTCCCGGGCAGTCGCTCGCTGCGCGGCCGCGACGGCGGCTGGGCCCGGTTCGGGGCTGTGGCCTGCCAGCTCTGCTCCTGCCGGATCCGATCGAGGTCGCCTTGGATCCGGGACTGCGCCGGCGTGAGGTTCACGCCCTTGCTCCGCGTGATCAGATCCCGCTGCGTCTGGCCGATCCGACCTGCCGAGAGCGAGCCGGCCCGTTGATCCGCGTCGAGCGAGCGGATCTGACGCTGGAGATAGGCGTCGGCGCCGATCCCACCCGGCGTGAACGTCCCGAAGCCCCGGCCATTCTGCGCCTGTGCCCGCTCCGTGACGCCGATGCCGACCGAGACGATGGCGGCAAGCCAGCATCCCCATATGCGCCGCCCTCGGGCGCTCCCGCTCATGCCGACCCTCACCTGGATGGAAGGTGGCCCCTATCGGGCAGCCTACTATCGCGGAGGGATGAGGAATTGTCGATCAGCACGGTACCTGGGAGCTGGCTCTGCCAGCCGTCGATGGTCGCCGGCGGGGCGCCGCAGCGGGGCCGAAGAATGCCGCAATCCCATCGGTGGCCGTCCGGCAGACCCGTGGCCGGTGAGCCGCGCGCAAAGCGGCACTCGCATTGCCGACCAGCGATGCAGGCGACGACTCCCGCCGACTCGGCAGCGCACGCCGGCTCCTGCGCGACTGCGCCGGCGCAGGCCAGCGCAGACAGAAGCATGGCCGTCGCGGGGTATTTCAGCCAGCGGCGCATCCTCGGCTCGCGACGGTCTGGACCATCGGGCCAAAGTACCGGGGGCTGGTTAGCAGAAGGCTAAGGCCCGGCGCCCGAACCGGTCAGGCGGTGCGCCGGCTCACCGCGTCGGCGAGCACGCACAAGAGCTCGAAGATGATGCTGACCCCGACCCAGGCGGTCATGCCGGAGGGATCGAATGGCGGGCTGACCTCGACCAGGTCGGCGCCGATCAGGTTTAGCCCCTGCAGGCGGCGCACCATGCGCTGCGCCATGTGGGTGGTGAAGCCGCCGATCTCCGGTGTGCCCGTGCCGGGCGCCTGCGACGGGTCGATGCCGTCGATGTCGAAGCTGACATAGCAGAGATGGTTGCCGACGATCTCGCACGCCTCGGCCATCACCGCGTCGGCGCCGCGGTCCATGACCTCCTCGATCATGAAGATCCGCACGCCATGCGCGCGCGCCCACTCGACGTCCTCGCCGTCATAGGCGCTGCCGCGGATGCCGATCTGCACCACCCGACTGGTGTCGATCAGGCCTTCCTCCGCTGCCCGGCGGAACGGTGTGCCGTGGGTGAAGCGGAAGCCGCCGAAATAGCTGTCGTAGAAGTCGGTGTGGGCGTCGAAGTGGATCATCGCCACCGGCGCGCCCCTGCCGACCAGGCCGCGCAGCACGGGCAGCGATACGAGATGGTCGCCGCCGGCGGTCATGGGCACGATGCCCTGCGCGCGCACCTTGCCGTAGAAGGCCGAGATCCGGGCCAGACTGTCCTGCAGGTCGGCGGGATTGACCGGGCAGTCGCCGAGATCGGCGCAGCGGGCCAGGTTGAACGGCCGGAGCCCGGTCGCCTGATTGACCAGGCGGATCATGGTCGACGCGTCACGCAGCTGCCGCGGCCCGTGGCGCGGCCCCGGGCGATTGGTGGTGCCGCCGTCCCAGGGCACCCCGATCAGGCCGATCTGCACCTCGTCGGCCTCGTCGACCGGAACGTGCGGCAGCCGCATGAAGGTGGGGATGCCCGCGAACCGCGGCAGATCCATGCCCGAAAGTGGCAGATAGGACCGCTTCCCGGCCATGTGCCCAGCCCCCCGTTCCTATTTGTCACGGGATGGTTGCGCCACGCCCGCGCCGCGGTCAATGCGCCGCGGCGCGCGCCGCCTGCTCAGTCCTCGTCGGACTTGGTCTTGGGGACGATCACCTGCCGGCCGCGATACATGCCGGTCTTGAGGTCGATGTGATGCGGGCGGCGGAACTCGCCGCTATCCTTGTCCTCGACCACCGTCGGCGCGGTCAGCGCGTCGTGGGCACGGCGCATGCCGCGGCGCGAGGGCGAGGTTTTTCGCTTGGGGACGGCCATCGGACGATCCTTGAGGTCGGGAGGCTCCGCCCGACGGGCGGGGGCGCAGCATGGCGCGGGCCGCGCGGCGGCCTCTCGGAGCGGCCGGTCAGATAGGCCATCGGCAGCCCAGGGTCAATGGCCGAGCTGTCCCGCCACCTCCCGCAGCAGCCACTCCCGGAACGCTGCCACCTTCGGCCGCTGCGCCGCCTCGGGCGGATGCACGAGCCAATAGGCCTTGTCCGTGGCGATCTCCACCGGCGACAGCCGCACGAGGCGGCCGTCCCGCAGCGCCTCGCCGGCCAGCGGTTTCGCCCGCCAGCGCGATGCCCTGGCCGGCGATCGCTGCGGCCAGGACGAGATTGCCGTCGCCGAAAGCAGCCTCCTCGGCGCGCGTCGATCGCGGCGAGGTCATGGCGAGCCACTGGCCCAGTCCCGCTCGTCGCCTTCGTGGATGAGTGCCAGCGAGCTGCGCCGCGGCGAGGGGTGGGTGGCGCAGCTTCCAGGAAGCGTCGGGCTGCCGACCGGGAACATGGGTGCGGGCATCAACCTTGCCGCGGTGAGACGGCCAGGGCCGCGGCCATGGCGGATCGCTGCGTCGACCTCCTCGCGGGCGAAATCGGCCAGGACAGGAGTCGCGGACAGGCGCAGATCGATCTCCATATGCGCCGCTGGCGCGAACCGCCCGAGCCGGAGCACCAGCCAGCGCGCGGCGAAGGAGGCTCGACGCTGATCGTGAGCGTGCCTGCCCGGTCCCCGCCCCGCGCCCGCTCGACCGCCCGCCCGATCCGTGCGAACGCGTCGGTCAGGGCGACCTCGAGCTCCGCCCCGACCGCGCTTGGCGTGATCCCTCGGCCGGCGCGCCGGAACAGCTCGACGCCGAGCTCGGCCTCAAGCGCGCGGATCTGATGGCTGACGGCGGAATGGGTGACGTGCAGCTCGCCTGCGGCTCGGGTGAGGCTGCCGTGGCGGGCCGCGGCCTCGAAGGCGCGCAGCCCGTTGAGCGATGGCAGCCGCGATCGGATCATATGAGCAGGTCTCACATCAAGATCGAGATATCCTCGTTTGTGCAAGCAAGTGAGTCAATATAACTCATGAATCGAGGACAGAACGAGGCCGCCATCCTCGATGGTTTGGAGGACGAGCCATGTTCGAGCTGCTCGCGCGTCTCTACGGCGATCTCTTCACGATCGCGGTGCTGCGCGTATCGCCTAGCCACCGTTCCGCGTTCAACGAAGGCCCGCCACGGCCCCCTCGAGTATGTCGAGCGCCTGATCGAGCTCGCCGACCGATCGTCAACGGCGGGGACAAGGTAACCACATTGCCGCCGCCAAGCTTGAAGCTCAGCTCCGGCCTCCAGGACAGCGGTAGAGCAGCGCTCGGCGGCGGCGTCCGAAGCCGGGTCGCCGTGCGCCGGGCCGATCTCCACGCCCAGATGGAGGCCCAAACCCCGCACCTTGGTGATCCAGCAATTGCGCGCGGCCATCGTTCCGAGCCGCTCGAGCGCGTGTCGCCCGAGGTCACGGGCCGCCCCGAGCAGCCCATCCTCCTCGATCACGTCCAGAGCGGCGAGGGCGGCGGCACAGCCGACGGGCTCTTCGTGGTGGCGGGGAATGCCTCGAGGCCTCCTTGGGACGAGGCCGAAGTCGCCGCGCGCAACGATCGCGGCCATCGGCCTGATCCCGCCACCCAGACCCTTGCCGAGGACGAGGATATCCGGGACCGCCCCCGTCTGCTCGGTGACGAACATGGTGCCGGTGCGACCGAGGCAGCTCGGAACCTCGTCGAACACCAGCAGCGCACCATGACGATCGCAGCTCGCCCGGACCCGGGGCCAGAAGCCCGGAGGCGGCGGCTCGACGGTGGTCCAGCGCATCGGCTCGGCGATCACCGCGCCGACATCGCCCTGCACCTCCAGGACATCGTCGATGTAGTCGGCGAGGCGCTCATGAGCCCGTCCGTCATCGCCGAAGAACCGGGTGGCCAGCCCAGGTGGCGGCACATGCTCGGTGCCGGACAGCAGCGGCCCGACATCGCGCCGGAACAGCGCCTCGCCCCCGACCGAGGCCGCATCCAGACTGGCGCCGTGGAACGAGTCCCACATGGACAATGTCTTGTGCCGGCCCGTGGCATAGCGGGCGAGCTTCAGCGCCATCCCGATCGCGGCCGAGCCGCTGCGCCAGAACACCTTGCCCAGGCTGTTGGCGCCAAGTCCGCGAGACGATGGCGAGGTCGATCGCGGCCTGGTTGGTGTAGCGGCGGGGACAGAATGGCAGTGTATCGAGCTGTGCCTTGATCGCCGCAACCACCCTGGGATGGCCATAGCCGACCTGGTGCACGCTGTTGCCGTGAAAATCGAGGATGCGGCGCCCCTGGGCGTCGATCAGGTGGCAGCCCTCGGCACGGACCGCCACGTCGAGGCAAGTGGTCGAGAGCGACTGGCGCAGGAACCAGCGCTCGTCCTCGGCCAGGATCGCGCGTGTTCCAGCATTCAGATGCCGTGCCTACCAGGCTTGCCGCTCGGACGAGAGATTGCCGTCGCCCTCGGCCGCGCTCACGGCCGCTCGCCGCGGGCCAGGCGCTCCTCGATCGCCGTCACGACCGGCAGGATGTCCGCGACCCCATCCACGACATAGTGGGCACCCGCCCCCTCGAGCCGGGCCACGGCGGCGGCCCGCCGTGCCGCGAACTCGGCGGGGGCCAGCGCCTGCGTGTCGGCGAGCGACAGGCCGAACACGTTGCCGGTGACCGCGACGCCCATCGTCCAGCAGCCGCCGTTCAAGCCCTCGGCGATCCCGACCTCGGTGTCGTCCACCTTCACGCAGCCCCAGGCCGGCCAGACCGCCAGCTCCAGGAACGCCTTGTAGAGCATGAACGGCGTCGGTCGGCCGTCCGGCGTGTCGCCGGTGCAGACGATGCAATCGGGCACATAGCCCTGCGCCGCCGCGATCGGGGTCACCTCGGCCATGATCTCGCGCGTATAGCCGGTGCTCGACCCGATCTTCAGGCCGCGGCGTCGCAGCTCGGCGACGGCTTCGGCGGCCCCCGGGATCACGTCGGCGTAGCGCCCCGCGACCTCGACGTTCATCGGCACGAACACCTCGTACACCGCGTCGATGTCGGCCTCGGTCGGCAAGCGGCCGTGCCGCTCGCGCCACGCCTCGGCGATGCGCGGCAGGGCCATCAGCGCCGCCACGTGCGGCCGCTTGGCCATGCCCATCGGCCCGCGCGCCTCCTCGATCGTGATCTCGACCCCGAAGCGGGCGAAGGCCTCCACGAACACACCCATGGGTGCGAGCGAGCCATGGTCGACCATGGTCCCGGCCCAATCGAGCACCACGGCCCGGACATGCGCGAACGATCCCTCCATGCGACTCAGCTCCCCGCGATCATCTCGTCGATCACCTCCTCCGCGATGGCGAAGGAGGTGCTTGCACCCGTGCCGCTGGTGATCACGACGATGCGCACGCCCGCGGCCGGCCGGTCGACCAGCATCAGCCGGTCGGATGCCGAGGCATAGGTGCCGATCCAGCGCTCGCTCACCACGGGGTCCGGCAGCACCACGACGCGGCGGAGCTCGTCGAGGATGAGCTCGTCCACTGCCGTCGGGCCGAACGGGTCCGGCGTGGCGCCGTAATGGTGCGAATCGCCGACCACGAGCGAGCCGTCGGCACTCTGGACCGCGATCAGATGCACACCGTTGGCCAGGTGCTGCGCCTGCTCCGCCTCGAGCCGCCGCCTGAGCGCCTCGGCTTCCGGCAGCTCGGCATAGCCCAGATAGCGGACCAGCCCGAGATCGGACATCACCGCGGCGGTGAATCGCGGCGCCGCCTCGGGCGCGGCGATCCGCATCATGTGCAGCTTGCAGCGGGTCAGGCCGTACTGCTCGAAGCGCTCGGGAAACAGGCCCAGGAAATCGTCGCCCGGGCAGACCACGCAGCGCAGGGCACGGATCGTGCCGCGCGTGGTCTCGACGGTGGGCGGCGCCACGGAGCGGACCTGCGTCCGGTAGAGAAAGGTGACGCCCTGCGTCTCGGCCAGCCAGCGCGCCAGCGCCGGCACCGCCGAGCGCGATTCGACGCGCAGCTCGTGGGGGCTCGCCAGCACCGCCGAGAGATCATCCGGCCGGAGCATGGGAAACCGGGCGAGGGCCTCGCCCGCGGTCAGCAGCTCGCAGGCGGCACCCATCTCGGTGGCGCGGAACGCCTCGAGCACCGCCACGGCTTCCGGGTGCCGCACTGCGACGGCGAGCCCATGATGCTCGACTCGGATGCCCGCCGCCGGAGCCACCTC
>JBGAKU010000254.1:0-7917 GCA_044224255.1 Geminicoccaceae bacterium | reverse complement strand
TCAGGGCGTGCGCCAGGGCCGGCGCCGGACCGAGCAGCCACCAGGCGATGAAGGCAATCGCCGCCACTGCCACCACGGCCGGCACGAACCAACCGGCCACCCGATCGGCCAGCCGCTGGATCGGCGCGCGGGAGCGCTGCGCCTGGGCGACCATCTGCACGATGCGCGCGAGCATCGTCTCGGCCCCGATCCGGTCCGCCCGCATCACGAAGCTGCCGCGGCCGTTGAGCGTGCCGCCGATCACGGCGGCCCCGACGATCTTCTCGACCGGCAGGGATTCGCCGGTGACCATGCTTTCGTCGACCGAGCTCGACCCCTCGACCACCTCGCCGTCGACCGGCACGCGGTCGCCCGGGCGCACGCGAAGGAGATCGCCGGGATGCACCGCGTCGAGCCCGATCTCCTCGTCGCCGCCGTCCGGGCGCACTCGGCGAGCCGTCTTCGGCGCCAGGTCGAGCAGGGCCCTGATGGCACCCCCGGTGCGCTCGCGTGCGCGCAGCTCGAGGACCTGGCCGAGCAGGACGAGCGTGGTGATCACTGCGGCGGCCTCGAAATAGACCGCGACGCCGCCGTTGGCCCCGCGGAAGCCGGACGGGAACAGGCCGGGCGCCAGCACGGCGACCAGGCTGTAGACCCATGCCACGCCGGTCCCGAGCGCGATCAGGGTGAACATGTTGAGGTTGCGCGAGCGGACCGAGGCCCAGCCGCGCTCGAAAAACGGCCAGCCGGCCCAGAGGACGGCCGGGGTGGCCAGCAGCAGCTGCAGCCAGACATTGAGGTTGGGCGGCACGATCGCGTCGAACCGGTGGCCGAGCAGATGCATGCCGTTCTCGAGCAGCAGCACGGGCAGCGACAGGGCCAGCGCGATCTTGAACCGCCGCGACATGTCGGCGAGCTCGGGATTGGGTCCGGCATCGGCGGTGACCGCCTCGGGCTCGAGCGCCATGCCGCAGATCGGGCAGGTGCCGGGGCCGACCTGCCGGATCTCGGGATGCATCGGGCAGGTGTAGATCGCATCGGGTGCCGCCGGGGCGGCCGGCTTGGACGCCCGCTCAGCGGTCAGATAGCGCTCGGGGTCGGCCGCGAACTTCGCGCGACAGCCGCCGCAGCAGAAATGGTACACGGTGCCGGCGTGCTCGTGCTGGTGTCCGGAGCGTGCCGGGTCGACACGCATCCCGCAGACCGGGTCGACCGCCGGAGGCGCGTCGTGGTGATGGTGACAGGAATGGGCGGCGTGCTGCGTGGCCATCTGGGGACCTTCCGCATGGCGACTGGGCACCTTACATATACCCCACTGGGGTAAGGTACAAGGGCATGCAGGCGAGCACCAAGAGCGAATGCGCGGCGCGACTCGGGCGGATCGAGGGGCAGGTGCGGGGCATCGGCCGCATGATCGACGAAGACCGCTATTGCATCGATGTCCTGACGCAGCTCCGCGCCGTGCGCGCGGCCCTGCGCCGGGTCGAGGATCTGGTTCTCGGCGACCACGTCGCCCATTGCGTCGAAGGTGCGATCGCCAGCGGCGACGGTGCCGAGCAGCGCCGGAAGGTGCAGGAGCTGCTCGAGGTGCTGACTCGGCGGGACGGCTAGCGCGGGAGAACTTGACGCTCGTCAATGCGGTGACGGACGGCAGCGCGCAACGTTGCGGCTCCTGGCTTCTCGGGAGTAACCGCATGCCCCACGATCTCGCCGCAAGGATCCAAGCGCTCGGCAAGAGCCAGCGAGATGCCACCCGCATCGAGGCCGATATGGCTGCGATGGCCCGTCGGCATGGCGTCGATGCCGCCAGATTGTGGGCGACCGACCGCCTGGAGGCGCTCGCTGCCGAGACCTGCTGCGCCGCCTGCAGGGAAGTGCAACGCTGCCACAGCTATCTCGAAGGCAAGTTGGATCAGCCCGAACAGTTCTGTCCGAACTCGACCCGATTCACCACCCTGGCATCCAAGTCCTGACGGCTGCGGGTCTGGAGGTGAGCGCAGGCCCTGGTGCTTTCATGCAAAATTAAAGGTTGCAGTTGCTTACTGTCTAGCGCGCGGTGATCGAAACGTATGCGCGTCCTGGAACTTTCTGGGCCAGAAGCGGAAAGTCGACTGTGCTATTGACCGTCGCGCCATCACGATTGGCACGCATAAAATCTAGTTCCCGCTCGACCAGCTGCAACTGATCTAATTTTGTTTGCTGAAGTGAGGCGACATATCGGAGCTGCACGACGGCCGTGGCCGTGCCGATGGCAAGGTAGGGCACCAACACGCTGACCAAGACACAGCAGATCGCGGTGCCAGCGGGCCGAAATCCATAACGCATTTCACTCCCCCATCAAAGCAGGCGGATGATGGCGCGCATTCGTTAAGGACCGGTTTGCTGCAATCGGGCGAGCTCAGATCGACGCATTGCGGTAACCTGGAACGTCGCCCGGGAGGCGGTTCTTTGCCGGAGCGACGAAAGCCGGCTTGACCGGCGGGCCGCGTAAGGGCACGCCGCGGGCAGTCGGCAAGTCGGGTGATCGATGTCGCGCGAGCACAGTCTGCTGGTCAGCATCCTCTGGCGGATCGCGGTGATGCTGTTCCTGTTCAACCCGGTGGCCTCGCTGTCGCAGTGGATGCTGGCGAGCTGGTCCGTCCGGCCGGGGATCGTGATGATCGTCGGCGCGCTGGTCGCGCTCGTGCTGCTCTACATGCTGAGCCTCGCGCGCGAATTCATGGGTGCCACCGTGGTCGCGGCGCTGGCGATCGCCGCGATCCTGCTCGGCTGCGCCCTGCAGGGCTGGGTCGATCTCATCAGCCTCGGCTTCTGGCAGTGGGCGGCGCCGATCGTCGCCGGCATCCTGTTTGCCGCCGGCCCCGCCTTCGCCACCATCCGCCGCCGCGAGGCCGGCGTCAGCGCCACCGACGAGACGCCCAATTGAACAACCTAGGAGGGGAACGCGAGATGCATGAGATGAAGCTGTCGAGGCGGCCGATGCTGGCCGGGCTGGGCTTGGCGGCGGTGGCCGGTGGGCTCGCCGCCTGCAGCACCACCCAGGAGAGCCGCGACGACTCGGTCGCCCGGGCCGAGGCGGCGCGCGAGGACCTGTTCCGGCAGGTGCCGGCTGCGCGCGACCTCGCCGAGAAGTCGGCCGGCTACCTGATCTTCCCCAGCGTCACCCAGGGTGCCTTCATCTTCGGCGGTCAGTTCGGCAACGGCGTGCTGTTCGAGGGCGGCAAGCCGACGGGCTTCTACAACATCACCGGGGGCTCCTGGGGCCTGCAGATCGGCGCGCAGAGCTTCTCCCAGGCCTATTTCTTCACCACGCCCGAGGCGCTGGCCACCTTCCGCAACCTGCGCGGTTTCGAGGTTGGGGTCGGCCTCGACTTCGCGGTGGCGACCGTCGGCACCTCTGGCGCAATCTCGAGCAACACCCTGCAGAAGCCGGTGGTGGTGTTCGTCTACGGGCAGCAGGGCCTGTTCGCCGGCGTCAACGTCGCCGGCCAGAAAATCACGGAGCGCGCCAGCCGCTGACCGGTACCGCTTCGCGAGCCATCGTTGCCGTGGCGCCACGGAACTTGTCTCCATGGCGCCACACGGCATGGGCAAGCTCGCGAAGCGGGTGCTGGCCATCCGCCCGACTTGGTTCATAGTCCATGCTGGCTCCTCGAAGTCGAGGGACGCCCGTCGGGAGGATGGATCATGAAGTCATTGCTGCTCGGAGCGGCCATGGCCGCCCTGCTCGTCCCCGCCGCCCTGGCGCAGTCCGGAACCGGCGCCGACACGCCGATGATGGAGGCGCCCGGCCGGTACCTGGTGTTCTTCCCCTGGAACAAGGCGACCCTGACCGCCGATGACCAGAAGGTGATCGGCGAGGCGGTGGCCGAGTTCAGGCGGACCGGCACCGCCCGAATCGACGTCACCGGCTTCACCGACACCTCCGGCTCGCCGGCCTACAATCTGAAGCTCTCCGAGCGCCGGGCCGAGATGGTCGCGGCCGAGCTGGAGCGTCAGGGCGTGGCGCGGTCCGACATGGTCGTGGCCGGTCGTGGTCAGGAGGATCTGCGCATCCCGACCGCGGACGATGTCCGCGAGGCCGGCAACCGGCGGGTCGAGATCGTGTTCGCCGTGCCTGCCCCGGCTCCGGCCCCTGTCGCCGAGGCGCCGGCACCAATGCCCGAGGCGGCCAAGGATCTGGTCCCGCGCCTGGGCATCACCCTGGGCGCCCTCTACGGTCACAATTTCGGCGAGGAGGACGAATCGGGCACCGACAGCGAGAAGGAGAACGATCTGGCCGGGCTCGAGGCCACCTTCGACGCGGTGCCCGGCCGCTTGCTCAATCTCGCTCTCAAGCAAGCCGTGCTCTACAGCTTCAACGGCGAGGAAGACGGCATCAATGGCAGATCGGGCTTGGCGCTGGGGTTGAAGCCGTTCGACCTCGGTGCTGTCCGCCCCTACCTCCATGCCAACGCCGGCTACATCTATGGCAGCGGCGTGCAGGACGGGTTCGTCGCCGGGCCGGAGCTGGGCTTCGACATCGACCTGTCGCCGACCACGCTCCTCAATGCCAAGGTCGCCTGGGACCACCAGTTCCGCAATTCCGACTTCGACCGTGGCATCCTGTGGGCCGGCGTCGGATTGGGCTATCGTTTCTGAGCACGGCTGTGGCGGGCGCGGGCGCGCCCGCCCGTCCAGAAGGATCAGGGACCATGGCGAACCAGACCAATTTCACCGCCGAGGAATGGACCCAGCTACTCGAGGCGCCGATGCTGGCGGGGATGGCGGTTGGTGCCGCCGAGCCGAGTGGGCTGTTCGGCATGCTCAAGGAGAGCTTCGCCACCGGCAAGCTGCTCGTGCAGACCAAGGGAGACGCGAGCGCCAACGAGCTCGTCAAGGCCGTGGCGGAAGCCTACGGGACCGCCGAGGGCCGCAAGGCGGCGAGCGAGGGCCTGCGCGCGAAGCTCGGCGGCGGCCAGCCCGGCGAGATCAAGGGCAGGGCGCTGGCCGGGCTGAAGGAGGTCGCGGCCCTGCTCGCGGCCAAGGCGCCGGGCGATGCCGCCGGCTTCAAGGCCTGGCTCGGCCAGGTCGGCCAGGCAGTGGCGGACGCCGCGAGTGAAGGCGGCTTTCTCGGCTTCGGCGGTGTGCAGGTGAGCGAGGCCGAGAAGGCGACCCTGGACGAGATCGCCGTGGCATTGGCCTGAGGCGCCGGCTCAGCCCTCGGGGTCGTGGCTCAGCCAGACCTGGAACATGCGCCAGCCCAGCGCCACCACGATCGGGCCCACGAACAGGCCGATCAGGCCATGGGCGAACAGGCCGCCGAGTGTGCCGATCAGCACCACCCACAAGGGCACGTCACCGTCCCGCGCCAGCAGGAACGGGCGCAGCACATTGTCGCTGAGACCGGCCAGCAGGCACCAGACGAAGAACAGGACGCTGCCCACCGTGAAGCCGAGCGAGAACTTGTAGACGATAGCACCCAGCAGGATGAGGCCCGGCCCGATCTGGACCACGCTGAGCAGGAACGAGATCAGCGTGAGGAAGGCCGCGCCGGGGATGTGCGCGATCACGAGGCCCATGCCGACCAGGAGCGACTGGGCGAGCGCCGTGCCGAGCACGCCGCGGGCCACGCTGCGGATCGTCCGCTCCATCAGCAGGACGAGATCCGTGCCGCGCTCGCCCATCAGCCGGACCGCGACCGACGTGATCAGGCGCTGGACCGCCGCCGCGTGGGCGAGAAACACGCCGGCCAGGACGATCGCCCCGAAGAAGCTCAGCATGCCGAAGCCGGCGCCGGCGATGAAGGACAGCAGCCAGACGCCGACCGCCTGCAGCTGCGGCCCGATCCGGGCCAATGCCTGGCCGACATTGTCCTGGGCGAGATGCCAGAACTGCTCCAGGGGCTGCCCGACCACGGGCAGGCCGGCGAGCCAGGCGGGCGGCGGCGGGATGGAGACGGCGCCGCTGGCGAGCTGGTCGGCGAGGCCCGCCGCATCGTCGACCAGCGCGCGCGACAGCATGGCCAGCGGCAGGATCAGCACCAGCAGGAGCAAAATGCTCACCACCGTGGCGGCGATACCGTCGCGATGGCCGAGGCGATGCCGCAGGCGGGCAAAGGCGGGATAGACCGCGACCGCGATGATCATGCCCCAGACGATCGGCACCAGGAACGGCTCGGCGATCGAGAAGCACCAGAACGCCAGGACGAGCAGAAGGCCGACCCGCAGCACCACCTCGGCCGAGATGCGTGCCGCCGTGAATTCGCGATCGTCGTCCGTTGGCCGCGTGATCATGCTTCTGCCCCGCCTCGACTGCGGCCAGTGGCCGCCAAACGGGGCCACGGTCAAGATGGCCGTTGCGCTGCCTTGTCATAGGCGGCGGGGCGTGACCCGCCCCGTCTCGGTCGCTACGGTGCCCGCCGCCGAACGAGGCTGAACGGAGGAACGCAGGGATGAGCGAGAGCGGTTATGATCTCGTGGTGATCGGCGGCGGGCCGGGTGGCTACGTGGCCGCGATCAAGGCCGCCCAGCTCGGGCTCAAGGTCGCCTGCGTCGAGAAGCGGGGATCGCTCGGCGGCACCTGCCTCAATATCGGCTGCATCCCTTCCAAGGCGCTGCTCCACTCCTCGCACCTCTACGAGGAGGTCGCGCACGGGCTCGGCAAGCACGGCGTCAAGGTCAAGGGCGTGGAGCTCGACCTGCCGGCCATGCTCGCCAACAAGAGCCAGGTGGTGAAGAGCCTGACCCAGGGCATCGAGTTCCTGTTCAAGAAGAACAAGGTCGACTACGTCGTCGGCGCTGGCCGGATCGAGAATCCGGGCAAGGTCGTGGCGCAGCAGAACGGTGCGGCGCGTGAGCTGGCGACCAAGAACATCCTGATCGCCACGGGCTCGGACGTCATGCCGCTGCCCGGCGTGACCATTGATGAAGATCGGATCGTCTCGTCCACCGGTGCCTTGGATCTCAAGCGCGTCCCCAAGCACCTGCTCGTGGTCGGCGCCGGCTATATCGGGCTCGAGATGGGCACGGTCTGGCGCCGCCTCGGCGCCAAGGTCACCGTGGTCGAGTTCCTGGACCGGGTGACGCCCGGCATGGACGGCGAGGTGTCGAAGGAGTTCGAGAAGACGCTCAAGAAGCAGGGAATGGTGTTCAAGCTGGGCACCAAGGTCACGGGCGTCGACAGCTCGGGTGAGCAGGTCAAGGTCACCGTCGAGCCGGCCAAGGGCGGTGCGGCGGAGACGATCGAGTGCGACGCGGTCCTGGTCGCGATCGGCCGCCGCCCCTACACCGAGGGCCTGGGCCTGGAGATTGCGGGGGTTCGGCTCGACAACCGCAGCCGCGTCGAGACCGACGGCCATTTCCGGACCAACGTGCCCGGCATCTGGGCGATCGGCGACGTGATCGCCGGGCCGATGCTGGCGCACAAGGCCGAAGAGGAGGGCTCCTGCGTCGCCGAGATGCTCGCCGGGCAGAAGCCGCACATCGACTACGACATCATCCCGGGGGTGGTCTACACCACGCCGGAGGTGGCCTCGGTCGGCAAGACCGAGGAGCAGCTCAAGGAAGCCGGCACCGGCTACAAGGTGGGCAAGTTCCCGTTCATGGCGAACAGCCGGGCCCGCTCGGTCGGCCTCACCGACGGGTTCGTCAAGATCCTCGCCGATGCCACCACGGACAGGGTGCTCGGAGCCCACATCATCGGCCCCGAGGCCGGCGTCCTGATCGCCGAGATCGCCGTGGCCATGGAATTCGGCGCCTCGTCCGAGGACATCGCGCGGACCTGCCACCCGCATCCCACCCTCGAGGAGGCGGTGAAGGAGGCGGCCCTCGCGACCTTCTTCAAGCCGATTCACATGTAGGAGCAGCCGATGCGTGCCCTCGCTGCCGCCCTGATTGTGTTGACCTGCTGCTGGCCGCACGCCTGGGCGTGGGCTGCCGACCTGTCCGGGGTCTGGGA
>JBGAKU010000253.1:0-7935 GCA_044224255.1 Geminicoccaceae bacterium | reverse complement strand
GAACCCCTGTCGCTGCGGCCATCTCGACGATGCGGCCCTGGCCTGCCCGCGCGCGCCGCGCTGCGGCGCCGACTATCAGGCGCGCATCTCGGGTCCGCTGCTCGATCGGATCGATCTGCACGTCGATGTGCCGGCCCTCAGCGTGGCCGACATGGCGCTGCCGCCGCCGCGTGAGCGCAGCGCCGACGTGGCTGCCCGCATCGCCGCCGCGCGCCAGCTCCAGGCCGACCGCTTCGCGGCCAGCGGGCATCCCCGCCTGCGGACCAACAGCGAGGCTGACGGGGATCTTCTGGAAGCGGTGGCGGTCTGCGACGAGCCGTCGAGCGCCTTGCTGCGCCGGGCAGCGCAGCAGCTCAGGCTCAGCGCGCGCGGCTATCACCGCGTCCTGCGTGTCGCGCGCTCGATCGCCGATCTCGACGGCAGCGAGTCGATCCGCAAGCCGCACGTGGCCGAGGCGATCGCGCTGCGGCGCGTGCCGCGCGCCCGCGTGTGAGCTTCGACAGCCGTCCTCCCTCGACGCGGGCGCGCGAACGTGGCATGGCGCCGCGAGGCGGTACCATCCCGTGCAGGTAGATGATCATCGGCCTCGGCAGCGATCTGATCGACATTCGGCGCATCGAGCGGACCCTGGCGCGCTTCGGCGACCGCTTCGTGCAGCGTGTCTTCACCCCGCTGGAACGGGAGCGTTCGGAGCGGCGGGCCAACCGGGCGCATTCCTACGCGCGGCGCTACGCGGCAAAGGAGGCGCTCTCCAAGGCGCTCGGCACAGGCTTCCGCCAGGGCGTGTTCTGGCGTGACATCGGGGTGGTCAACCTGCCCGGCGGCAAGCCGACCCTGGTCCTGACCGGCGGCGCCGCGGTTCGGCTTGCCGCGATCACGCCGCCCGGCATGCGTGTCCAGATCGACGTGACGTTGACCGACGAGCCCCCGCTCGCTGAAGCCGTGGTGATCATCACGGCCCTGCCGCCCGTATGAGGCCGCACGCCGCGTACCTCGCCTTTACCTGCCCCCCACCCTCGGCTAGCGTGCACGGCGTCGTCGAGCAGATGGTTCGGGCCGGATCACGGCGAGCCAGAGCGAACGGCGAGCAGAGCCCGCCGGTGAGGATGTTCGCCGTTGCACAGCCGCCGTAGAGAGACCATGCGCGAGTCGTTGGTGATGCCCGAACGGAAGAGCGGGGGAATTCGCGAGACCCTCAAGACGCTGGTCTACGCGATCGCGATCGCGCTGGCCGTGCGCACGTTCCTGTTCGAGCCGTTCAATATTCCCTCGGGGTCGATGAAGCCGACGCTGCTCGTCGGGGATTATCTATTCGTCTCCAAGTTCGCCTACGGCTACAGTCGCTACTCTTTCCCCCTCGGGCTCGGCCCCTTCTCCGGGCGGATTTTCGAGCGGCTGCCCGAACGCGGCGATGTCGTGGTCTTCAAGCTGCCGAGCGACAACAAGACCGACTACATCAAGCGCGTCGTGGGGCTGCCCGGCGACCGCATCCAGGTTCGCAACGGCCTGCTCTACATCAACGACGAGCCGGTCAAGGTGACGCCCGACGGCGAGTTCGACGACGATTATGACGGCCGGACCGTCGCCGTCCCGCAATATGTCGAGCAGCTTCCCGGCGGCGCCCGGCACGCGATCATCGATCTGACCTCGACCGGCTCGCTCGACAACACCGGCGTCTATGTCGTTCCGCCGGGCCACGTCTTCGCGATGGGCGACAATCGGGACAACTCGCTGGACAGCCGGGTCGAGAGCGTCGGTTTCATCCCGCTCGAGAATCTGATCGGCCGTGCCGAACTCTTGTTCTTCTCCGTCAACGGCCATGCGCGGTTCTGGGAGCCGTGGACCTGGCCCCTGGGGATCCGCTACAGCCGGCTCTTCAATCGCATCGAGTAGTCCGAGCGTGACGGCGCGCCGCCGGCAGCCGGGCGACCGTTCGGAACTCGAGACGGCCCTGGGCTACCAGTTCCGTGATCCGGCGCGGCTCGACGAGGCCCTGACCCATGCGAGCATGGCCGGGATCCGCCGCCGCGGCACGCGAACCAACGAGCGGCTCGAGTTCCTGGGCGATCGGGTCCTCGGGCTGAGCGTGGCGCATGCGCTGGTGGAGCGGTTCCCGGCCGAGCCGGAGGGCATGCTCACCCGCCGGCTGGTGGCGCTGGTCCGGACCGAGAGCCTCGCCGGGGTGGCGACGGCGCTCGGCCTGGGTCGCTGGTTGCGCACCGCCGGGGGCGATGCCGAGGGTACCGGCCCCGGGCCGGCCATGCTGGCCGACTGCTGCGAGGCGATCATAGGTGCGATCTATCTCGACGGCGGTTTCGGGCCGGCGCAGGCGTTCGTGCTCAGGCACTGGGCGACGCTTTTCGCCAACGGCAGGGCGCCGCAGCGCGACGCGAAGTCGGCACTGAAGGAGTGGGCGGACGCCCATGGCCCGACGGTGCCGGCCTATCGGGTGATCGACCGCAGCGGCCCCGACCATGCCATGATCTTCACCGTCGAGGTTTGCCTCGGCAACCACACGCCTCAAACCGCCACCGCCGCCACCAAGCGGGCAGCCGAGCAGGCCGCGGCGGCCAAGCTGCTCGGGGCGCTCATGGAGACCCGCGATGACTGAGCCTGCTCCGACCCGTGCCGGCTTCGTCGCGATCGTCGGCGCGCCCAATGTCGGCAAGTCGACCCTGCTCAACCGCCTCGTCGGTACCAAGGTGTCGATCGTGTCGCCCAAGGTCCAGACGACACGGCGGCGGGTGATCGGGATCACGCTCGTCGGCACCACGCAGATCATGTTCGTCGACACGCCGGGCATCTTCGCCCCGAAGCGGCGGCTCGAGACGGCGATGGTCAAGGCGGCGTCCGCCGGGATCGCCGACGCCGACCTCGTCCTGCTCGTGCTCGACGCCAAGAAGGGGATCGACGGCAATGCGCGGCTCGCGCTGAGCCAGCTCGTCCGCGAGCGGCGGCGGGCGTTTCTCGTCGTCAACAAGATCGACTCGGTGCCACCCGAGCGCGCCTTGCCGCTGATCGCCGAAGCCAACCGCGAGCATGCCTTCGCCGCCACCTTCATCGTCTCGGCCACGGCAGGCGACGGTTGCGATGACCTGCTCGCCGCCGTCGCACGCGAGCTGCCCGAAGGCCCGTGGCTGTTTCCCGAGGACCAGCTCTCGGATCTGTCGGACCGGGCGTTGGCTGCCGAGGTCACGCGCGAGCAGATCTTCCACCGTCTGCACGAGGAGCTGCCCTACAGCATCACGGTGGAGACCGAGGGCTGGGCCGAGGCGCCCGACGGCGGCGAGGTGCGGATCGACCAGACCATCTATGTCCTGCGCAGCAGCCAGAAGCCTATCCTGATCGGCAAGAAGGGCCAGCAGCTCAAGGCGATCGGGGCCGCCGCCCGGATCGAGCTCGAGCGGATCCTCGACCGGCGCGTGCATCTGTTCCTGTTCGTGAAGGTTCGGGAGAACTGGCTCGACGATCCCGAGCGCTATCGCGAGATGGGGCTGGATTTCGAGCGATAGCCGGCCCCTAGATCCTCCGCTATCCAGTGAAGCATGGAGTGGATCGACGAAGGGATCGCTCTTGCCGTGCGCCCGCATGGCGAGAGTGATGCCGTTCTCAGCGCGCTAACCTTCGAGCACGGCCGGCATCTGGGCCTGGTCAAGGGCGGCAGCGGGCGGCGCGCCCGCCCCTTCCTGCAGCCCGGGAATCGCCTGGGCCTGACCTGGAAGGCGCGCCTGCCGGAGCATCTCGGCCACTTCGCCGTCGAGCCGATGCAGCTCTTCGGCTCCCGGCTGCTCGACGCGCGCCTGCCGCTCGCCGCCCTGGCCTCGGCATGTGCACTGCTCGAGGTGGCGCTGGCGGAGCGCGAGCCGCATCCACGCCTCTATGCCGGCCTGCTGAAGCTGCTCGAGGGTATGCTGACCGATCCGCGCTGGACGGAGACCTATGTTCGATTCGAGCTGCTGCTGCTGCAGGAGCTGGGCTTCGCGCTCGACCTCGCCGCCTGCGCGGTGACCGGCGCATCGGACGGTCTGGCCTATGTCTCACCGCGCACCGGCCGCGCGGTCTCGCGCGCCGGGGCGGGCGATCTGGCAGGCCGGCTGCTGCCGCTGCCGAGTTTCCTGATCGCCGATGTTCCTGCTACTGGAGCCGACCTGCTCGCGGGCCTGCGCCTGTCCGGACATTTTCTCGCCGGCCAGGCCCTGGCCCCAGCCGACAGACCCTTGCCCGTCGTCCGTGAGCGGCTGCTGACGCTGCTCCGGCAAGAGGACGAGAACTCCGCATGACCCGTGCTGTGGCCGAGATCCTGCCGATCCCGCTCAAGGACGCGCTGAGCGAGCGCTATCTCGCCTACGCGCTCTCCACCATCACCGCCCGCTCGCTGCCCGACGTGCGCGACGGGCTGAAGCCGGTGCAGCGGCGCATCCTCTACGCCATGCTGCAGCTCCGGCTCGATCCCGCCGGCGGCTTCAAGAAATGCGCCCGCGTGGTCGGCGACGTGATCGGCAAGTTCCACCCGCACGGCGACGTCGCGGTCTACGACGCCCTGGTCCGGCTCGCCCAGGATTTCGCCCAGCGCTACCCGCTGGTCGACGGCCAGGGCAATTTCGGCAACATCGACGGCGATAACCCGGCGGCGATGCGCTACACGGAGAGCCGGCTGACCGCCGTCGCCATGGCGCTGCTCGAGGGCATCGACCAGGACGCGGTCGACTTCCGCGACAATTACGACGGCAGCGACAGCGAGCCGGTCGTGCTGCCGGCGGCGTTCCCCAACCTGCTCGCCAACGGTGCTTCCGGCATCGCGGTCGGCATGGCGACCAGCATTCCGCCGCACAATGCCGGCGAGCTGCTCGCCGCGCTGGCCTGGATGGCGGGCCGGCCGCAGGGCGCCGCGCGCCCGACCGTCGAGGAGCTGCTGCGGCACGTCCACGGGCCCGACCTGCCGACCGGCGGGCTGCTCGTGGAACCGGCCGCGGGCATCGCCGAGGCCTATCGCACCGGCCGCGGCAGCTTCCGCCTGCGCGCGCGCTGGGAGAAGGAGGAGCTCGCCTACGGCCAGTACCAGGTCGTGGTGACCGAGATCCCCTATCAGGTGCAGAAGGGCCGCCTGGTCGAGCGCCTGGCCGAGCTGCTGGCGCAGAAGAAGCTGCCTTTGCTCGCCGACCTGCGCGACGAATCGACCGAGACGGTGCGGCTTGTGCTGGTGCCGCGCAGTCGGTCGGTGACGCCGGAGCTGTTGATGGAGCAGCTCTTCCGTCAGAGCGAGCTCGAGGTCCGCCTATCGCTCAATCTGAACGTCCTGGATGCGGCCGGCGTGCCGCGGGTGATGAGCCTCGCCGAGGCGCTGGACGCCTTCCTCGCCCATCGCATGGAGGTGCTGGTCCGCCGCTCGCGGCATCGGCTCGCCAAGGTGCTGGATCGGCTCGAGGTTCTCGAGGGCTATCTCAAGGCGTTCCTCGATCTCGACGAGGTGATCCGGATCATCCGCGAGGAGGACGAGCCGAAGCCGGCGCTGATGGCGCGATTCGAGCTGACCGACCGGCAGGCCGAGGCGATCCTCAACCTCCGCCTGCGCAACCTGCGCAAGCTCGAGGAGATGGAGCTGGCCGCGGAGCGCGGTCGGCTGGTCGAGGAGGGCCAGTCGCTGGAGGCACTGCTGGCCGAGGACGGTCACGGCCTGCGTCGCGCCCGGCTCAAGGACGAGTTCCTCGCCGCCAAGAAACAGTTCGGCGGCGGTGCCCTCGGCAAGCGGCGCACTGTCCTTGCCGAGGCGCCGACGATCGCCCCCGAGCTGCTCGAGGAGCCGGTCGAGCGCTTCGCGGTGAGCATCGTCTGCTCCAAGCTCGGCTGGATCCGCGTGGTCCGCGGTGCGATCGAGAATCCGGGGGAGCTCAAGTACAAGGAAGGTGACGCCGAACGCTTCATCGTCCCTGCACAGAGCACCGACCGGCTCCTGGTGCTCGCCGGCGACGGCAAGGTCTATACGCTCGCAGTCGACCGCCTGCCTGCGGGCCGCGGCCATGGCGAGCCCTTGTCGCTGGCGATCGACCTCGAGAAGGGCGTGGAGATCGTCGATCTGCGCGTGCACCGCCCCGACGGCCAGCTCGTCTTCGCCACGCGCAAGGGCTTCGGCTTCGTCGCCCAGGAAGGCGAGATCGTGGCGCAGACCAGGGCCGGCCGGCAGGTGGTGAACGTGATCGCCGGCGATGGTCTGCTCGCCGCTGTCCCGGTCGAGGGTGACCTGTTGGCGCTGGTCGGCGGCAACCGCAAGCTCCTGCTCTTCCCGGTGGCCGAGCTTCCCGTGCAGGCCCGCGGCAAGGGCGTGACGCTGATGCGGCTGAAGGACGCCGAGCTCACTGATCTGCGGACCTTCGAGTCGACGGCCGGGCTGGTGTGGAACGCCAACGGCCGCGAGCGGCGGCTGGCGGATCTCGCCGGCTGGCGTGGACCCCGCGCAGGCGCAGGGCGCATGGTCCCGACCGGCTTCCCGCGCTCGAACCGATTTTCCTGATCAGCCGCCGCGCAGGCGGGCCAGCGCAGCGCGCGCGATGCCCGCGAGCGCTTGCGCGTCCTCGCCCTGCGGCAGCAGGATGGCGGCGGTCGGAAATCCGAACCTCGTGCGATAGGCAATCACGATCACGGCGACCGCAGCACCTTGCGCCAGGGCGTAGGCGAGGCCGGCACCGGCCAAGCCATAGGGCGGGGTGAGCAGCCAGAACGCCGCCGCCGCCACGGCACTGCCGATCGCAAAGGCGGCGATGCCCCAGCGCGCCAGACCCTGCGCCGACAGGCAGGGATAGAGCATGGTGGTGTAGGAGCTGGCGAGAGCGCCCAGCATCACCAGACGGAAAGCCGCCGGCTGGGCGGCGAACTCCGGGCCGAGCATCAGCCCGAGCAGCGGCACCGCAAGGATCATGGCGACGGCCGCGACGAGGGCCATCAGGGCGGTGACCAGCCGCGCGATGCGGATCGCGTCCAGCGCGGAGGCCCGGATGTCGGCCGCCCGGACGCCGTAGCTGAAGATCACGATGCCGACCGCAGTCGCGACCTCGACCAGGATCTCGCCCAGGCGCTGCGAGCCGAAATAGAGCCCCAGCGCATCCTCGCCCAGCCGCCAGCTCACGATCCAGAAGCCGATCCGGCCGAGTAGGATCAGGAGCAGGACGGCAATCCACAGCTCCGCGCCGTAGCGCAGCATGCGCAGCACCAGCGCCGGCTGGAACAACAGGCCCGGCTGCAGGCCGCCCCGGATCTGCCACAGCAGGTAGCAGGCGGCGGCAAGATGCGCCGCGAGCAGCACCCAGATCGCCGCCGGCAGGTCCAGGCGTCCCGCCAGCCACAGGCCGACGGTCCCGGCCAGCACCACCGCGCGGGAGATCAGCTCCGAGCGGTTCAGCCTCGCGATGTCGCCGCGGCCGAGGAACACCCCCTGGCCGATGCGCAGGCACAGCATCGGCGCCACGTTCAGGGCCGCCACCAGGGCGAGCGGGCCGTAGCCCGCGACATAGCCGCCGCTGGCGAGGAGCAGCCAGCAGGCCAGCACCCCGGCTGCGGCCAGTAGCAGCCACAGCGCCACGAGGTGCGTGGCGACGGCGGCATCCGCCGCCCGCTCCTGCCCGATCACCCAGGCCCCGGACTGGCGCAGGCCGACATCGAACGCGATCGACAGCACGAGCGCCGTCGACATGACGTAGCCGTAGAAGCCGAACTCCCCCACGCTCAGGCTGCGCGCGAGGAGGACGAACACGGCGAAATTGGCCGCCCGCATCACCAGCCGGGTGAGCAGGACCCACAAGGAATCGAGCAGCATCGCCGGCTGCATGGCGTCGCTCGACGGCGCGCGGTCTGCCTAGAGACCGACCCCCGCATAGGCCTCGGCCAGGAGCCGGTTGGCGCCCGCACGGTCGAGAGGCTCGGGGTTGCCACCAGCGGTCGGGT
>JBGAKU010000252.1:0-7999 GCA_044224255.1 Geminicoccaceae bacterium | reverse complement strand
CTACGAGACGTTCCGTCGCTGGGAAGTCGTCGCCGACGACGTGGTCATGGAGTCGCCGGATCGCCAGATCCGCCTGATGGACGCGGTCGACGAAGTCGAGGGCGTCGATGTCGGCGACTACATCGAAGAGCAGATCGAGAATCCCGAATTCGGCCGCATCGCCGTGCAGGCCGCGAAGCAGGTGATCGTCCAGCGCGTGCGCGAGGCCGAGCGCCAGCAGGTGGTCGATGCGTGGAAGGATCGCGTCGGCGAGCTGATCACCGGCACCGTCAAGCGCGTCGAGCGCGGTAACGTCTACGTCGCGCTGAGCGACAAGGTCGAGGCCTTCATCCCGCGCGACAAGGCGATCCCGCGCGACATCGTGCGCGCCGGCGACCGCATCCGCGGCTACCTGTCCGACGTGCGCAGCGAGCCCCGCGGGCCGCAGCTGTTCATCAGCCGCGTCGCCCCGGAATTCATGATGGAGCTATTCAAGCTCGAAGTGCCGGAAGTCGGCCAGGGCCTGGTCGAGATCAAGGCCTGCGCCCGCGACCCGGGCGACCGCGCCAAGATCGCGGTCGTCGCCTACGACAACCGCACCGACCCGATCGGCGCCTGCATCGGCATGCGCGGCTCGCGCGTCCAGGCAGTGTCGAACGAGCTGAACGGCGAGCGCGTGGATATCGTGCTGTGGTCGGACAACCCGGCCCAGTTCGTCATCAACGCGATGGCGCCGGCCGAAGTACAGTCGATCATCGTCGACGAAGAGAAGCATTCGATGGACCTGGCGGTCGCCGAGGACCGCCTCGCCCAGGCGATCGGCAAGGGCGGCCAGAACGTGCGCCTGGCCAGCCGCCTGACCGGCTGGCAGCTCAACGTGATGACCGCCGACCAGGTCCAGGCCAAGAGCGAGGCCGAGCAGACTGCCGCCCGTCAGCTGTTCATGGACAAGCTGGAGGTCGACGAGGAGATCGCCGGCATCCTGGTGGCCGAAGGTTTCAGCACCGTCGAGGAAATCGCCTACGTCCCGGTCGGCGAACTGCTGGCGGTCGAGGGCTTCGACGAGGACATCGTCGAGGAGCTGCGCTCGCGCGCCCGCGACGCCTTGCTGAACGAGGCGCTGGCGGTCGAGGAGGAACTGGACGAACACCAGCCCGCCGACGACCTGCTCGAACTCGAGGGCATGGACAGCGAAACCGCCTACGCCCTGGCCGGCCACGGGGTCCGCACGGTCGAGGAGCTGGGCGAGCTGGCGGCCGACGAGGTCGCCGAATTCGGCATCGAGGGACTGGACGAGGCGCGCGCCGCGGCGCTGATCCTGGCCGCCCGTGCCGAGGAAATCGCCCGTCTCGAGCGTGAGGGCTGAGCCGGCGGCGGCCCCCGCCGCCCCGCCTTTGCCGCAGTAGAATCGCCCGAGAAAAACGACTGATCACGCGCGCGGCTCGCCGCGCAGGAAAAACGGATACCGAATGTCGCAGCAAACCACCATCCGCAAGCTGGCCGAACTGGTGAACACGCCGGTCGAGAAACTGCTGGAGCAGCTGGCCGAGGCCGGCATGACCTTCAGCGGTCCCGACCAGATCGTCACCAGCGCCGAGAAGCTGAAGCTGCTCGGGTTCCTGAAGCGTGCGCACGGCAAGAGCGAATCGGCGGCCGAAGAGACGGTCGAGCCGAAGAAGATCACGCTCAGCCGCAACCGCAAGCAGGAACTCACCGTCGGCGGCGGCAAGAACAAGACCACCGTCGATGTGGTGGTGCGCAAGAAGGTCACGCTGGTCAAGCAGCCCGAACGCGGTGCCGCGGCCGGCGACGACGACGAGCGCAGCGAGATCCTGCGCAAGCTCGAGGAATCGCGCCAGCGCAACCTCGACGAGCAGCAGCGCCTGGCCGACGAAGACCGCAAGCGCGCCGAGGAAGCGGCGGAGCGCAAGCGCCTGGCCGACGAGGCCGCGGCGCAGGCCGCAGCCGAGGCCGCGCAGGCCGCAGCTGCGCTGGGAGACGGCGAGGAAGGCGCTGCCGCGCGTCCGAAGCCGGCAGGCACGCACGGTCATGGCCATCCCAAGCCCGCGCGCCCCGATGCGCCGCGTGCCGACGACCGTTCCGCGCACAAGCACAAGCCCAATCGCGGTTCGCACGTCATGGTGGCCGACGTCGAAGACGACGACGCCACCGCCCGTTTCGCCGGCCAGTTGCACCTGAGCACGGCCGAGCGCGAGCGCCGCTCGACCTCGCGCGGCAGCAAGTCCCGGCCCGCGCGCCGCCAGATCGAACAGAGCCGCAGCGGCGGCGGTCAGCACGGCTTTACCCGGCCGACGGAGAAGGTCGTGCGCGAAGTGTCCATCGGCGAAGCGATCACCGTGTCCGACCTCGCCCAGAAGCTCGCGCTCAAGGGCGGCGACGTGGTCAAGGCGCTGTTCAAGATGGGCGTCATGGCGACCATCACCCAGACCATCGACCACGACACCGCGTCGCTGGTGACCGAGGAACTGGGCCACAAGGCCGTCCGCGCCGAGAGCGACGACGCCGAGACCGAACTGCTGGCGCACATCGAGGGGCAGCAGGGCGACAAGGCCCCGCGTCCGCCGGTGGTCACCATCATGGGCCACGTCGACCACGGCAAGACCTCGCTGCTCGACTACATCCGCCGCACCAAGGTCGCCGCGGGCGAGGCGGGCGGCATCACCCAGCACATCGGCGCCTACCACGTCGAGACGCCGAAGGGCGTGGTCAGCTTCCTCGACACGCCGGGCCACGCCGCGTTCACCGCGATGCGCGCGCGCGGCGCCAAGCTCACCGACATCGTGATCCTGGTGGTCGCGGCCGACGACGGCGTCATGCCGCAGACGATCGAGGCGATCAGGCACGCCAAGGCCGCCGGCGTGCCGATGGTCGTGGCGATCAACAAGATCGACCGGCCGGACGCCAACCCGGATCGCGTCAAGCAGGAGCTCTTGAGCCACGACGTGGTCCTCGAGGATTTCGGCGGCGACGTGCTCGGCATCCCGGTCAGCGCCATCAAGCACACCAACCTCGACAAGCTGATCGAGGCGGTGCAGCTGCAGGCCGAGCTGCTTGATCTGCGCGCCAACCCGGAGCGCGAGGCCCACGGCACGATCATCGAGGCCAAGCTCGATCGTGGCCGTGGCGTGGTGGCGACGGTGCTCGTCCAGCGTGGCACGCTGCGGGTCGGCGACATCGTCGTCGCAGGCGCGCAGTGGGGCCGCGTCCGGGCGCTCCTCGACGACCGCGGTCAGGCGGTCGAGGCCGCAGGGCCGTCGATGCCGGTCGAGATTCTCGGCCTCGACGGCGTGCCCGAGCCCGGCGATCTCCTGGCGGCGGTCGAGAACGAGAAGCGGGCGCGCGAGATCACCGAGTACCGCCAGCGCAAGCGGCGCGACCAGGCGCATGTGGTCGCCACCGGTGCGCGCGGCTCGCTGGAGGACATGTTCTCCCAGCTCCGCATCGGCGACAGCGGCGAGCTGCCACTCGTGCTCAAGTCGGACGTGCACGGCTCGCTGGAGGCGATCACCGCCGGTCTCGAGAAGATCAGCACCGACGAGGTCAAGGTGCGGATCCTGCTCGGCGGCGTGGGTGCGATCACGGAATCGGACGTCACCCTGGCCGCGGCCTCCAAGGCCGCGATCCTCGGGTTCAATGTCCGGGCCAACGCCCAGGCACGCGAGATGGCGCGTCGCGACGGGGTCGAGATCCGCTACTACTCGATCATCTACGAGCTGCTCGACGAGGTGAAGGGCCTGCTCTCCGGCATGCTCAAGCCGGAATCGCGCGAGACGATCCTCGGGCATGCGGAGATCCGCGAGATCTTCAGCGTGCCCAAGGTCGGCAAGATCGCCGGCTGCATGGTCGTGGACGGCATGTTCAAGCGCAGCGTCAAGGTGCGGCTGCTGCGCGACAACGTGGTCATCTACGACGGTGTCCTGGGCTCGCTGCGCCGCTTCAAGGACGACGTGCGCGAGGTCAAGGAAGGCTTCGAATGCGGCATGTCGATCGAGAACTACGGCGACATCCGTCAGGGGGACGTGATCGAGGCCTACGAGATTGAGGAGGTCGCGCGCTCGCTGTGATCGACCTTCCCTGCCCCGAGCCGGGCTCGGGGCCAATCAGCCGGGTGACCGCACGATGGTGAACCGCGGCGAGCACGAACCGTCCCAGCGCCAGCTGCGCGTGGCCGAGCAGATGCGCCATCTGCTCGCCGAGCAGCTGTTGCGCGGGGATCTGCGCGACCCGCGTCTGGCGGGCCGCAGCCTGACCGTGGCCGAGGTCCGGGTCAGCCGTGACCTGAAGAGCGCCACCGTGTTCGCGACGGAGCTGGGTGGCGAGCTCAGCCACGAGGTGGCGGACGCGCTGCAGCACGCATCGCCCTATCTCGGCGGCTGGCTCGCCCGGCAGATGCATCTCAAATACGCCCCACGGCTGCACTTCGTGGCCGACGAGACCTTCGCGCACGCCGCCAAGATCGATCGTCTGCTCCACGAGGCGCACCGCGCCCCGGTGCGTGAGGAGGATTCCGATGGGCCGGCGTAAGCCCTCCGGTCGGCCGATCAACGGTTGGCTCGTGATCGACAAGACGCCGGGGATGACGTCGACCCAGGTGGTCAACGACGTCAAGCGGGTGACGCAGGCACAGAAGGTCGGCCACGGCGGCACGCTCGACCCTCTGGCAACCGGCATCTTGCCGATCGCCCTGGGCGAGGCGACCAAGACGGTCGCCTACATCATGGATGCCCGCAAGGGCTACGAATTCACCCTGCGCTTCGGCGAGGCGCGCGACACCGACGATGCCGCGGGTGTGGCGATCGCCACCAGCCCGCTGCGCCCGAGCGACGAGGAGATCAGAACGGCCCTGCCGCGGTTCACGGGTCTGATCATGCAGGTGCCGCCGCGTTACGCCGCGGTGAAGGTGCAGGGCGAGCGTGCCTATGATCTGGCACGGCGCGGCGAGACCGTGGAGCTGGCGCCGCGCGAGATCAGGATCGACGAGCTGGAGCTGGTCCGGCGGGTCGATGCCGACCACGCCGAGTTCCGCATGGCCAGCGGCAAGGGCGCCTATGTGCGGGCAATCGCCCGCGACCTCGGCGAGGCGCTCGGCTGTTATGCCCACGTCTCGGCGCTGCGGCGCACCGCGGTCGGCTCCTTCAACGCGAGCAATGCCGTCTCGCTGGATTCATTGGCGCGGATCGTCGAGGACGACACGCTGCCTCAGGTTTTGGTTCCGATGACGACCGCGCTGGCCGGCATCCCGGCACTGGCCGTCACGGAACCACAGGCGCTCAGGCTCCGGTCGGGTCAGCCGGTTCGTATCACCCCCGCCCTCGTGGGCGAGGAGGTGGTCGAGCCGGCAACCGTCCGGGCGATGCGGGCAGGCGAGCTCATCGCCCTGGCCCGCCTCGAGGGCATGGAGCTCAGCCCGGTGCGCGTCTTCCACCATGGCCCGATGCCGACCGGAAACCACGCATGAGCATCACTGCCGAACGCAAGCAGACTATCATCGCCGACTATGCCACGCACGAGGGCGACACCGGGTCGCCTGAGGTGCAGGTGGCGATCCTGACCGATCGCATCGTCAGCCTGACCGAGCATCTCAAGGCGCATCAGAAGGACTTCGCCTCGCGCCGCGGCCTCCTGATGATGGTGGGTCAGCGCCGCCGCCTGCTCGACTATCTCCGGCGCACCCACGAGCCGCGCTACCAGAAGCTGATCGAGCGGCTCGGTCTGCGGCGCTGACGAGGCGCGACCCGGAGCGGCGTGGGAGCGTGCGCCGACGGCCGAGACTTGTCGGGCGCGCTCCGCACGCGGCGGGCCGAACTGCGGCCCGCCCAGAAAGGTAACGGAATGTTCAAGATCACGCGCAAGGAAACGGATTGGGGCGGCCGGAAGCTGGTGCTGGAGACCGGGCGCATCGCGCGTCAGGCGGACGGTGCCGTGCTGGCGACGCTCGGCGAGACCGTGGTGCTGGCCACGGCGGTCGCCGCCAGGAGCGTCAAGCCGGGCCAGAACTTCTTCCCGCTGACGGTCAACTACCAGGAAAAGACGTTCGCCGCCGGCAAGATCCCTGGCGGGTTCTTCAGGCGCGAGGGCCGGCCGACCGAGAAGGAGACCCTGACCTCACGGCTGATCGATCGTCCGATCCGGCCGCTGTTTCCTGAGCAGTTCAGGAACGAGACCCAGGTCGTGGTCACCGTTCTCGCCCATGACGGCGAGAACGACCCCGACATCCTAAGCGTGGTGGCGGCCTCGGCCGCGCTGACCATCAGCGGGGTGCCGTTCCTCGGCCCGATCGCGGCCGCCCGCGTCGGCTACATGAACGGCGAGTTCATCCTCAACCCCTCGATCGAGCAAACGCGCAAGAGCGACCTCGATCTGGTCGTCGCCGGTACCCGCGACGCCGTGATGATGGTCGAGTCGGAAGCCAAGGAGCTGACCGAGGAGACCATGCTGGCGGCCGTCGTCTTCGGCCACCGGCAGTTCCAGCCGGTGATCGACCTGATCATCGAGTTGGCGCAGGTCTGCGCCAAGGAGCCGTGGGCGCTGGCCGAGCTCGACCATGGCGAGCTGAAGGCCGCCATGCGCACCGAGCTCGAGGCCGATCTGCGGGCCGCCTACTCCGAGCCCGTCAAGCAGGCGCGGCACGAGAAGGTCGACGCGGTCCGCGCACGGGCGGTCGGGCTGTTCTGCGCCGAGGAGCCGAGCCGTACGGTTCTGGTCGGCGAGCTGTTCGAATCGCTCGAGGCCGACGTGGTCCGGGGTCAGATCCTCGACGACGGGCGCCGCATCGACGGCCGTGACGTGCGTACCGTGCGGCCGATCGAGGCCGTGGTGGGCGTGCTGCCGCGGGTCCATGGCTCGGCCCTGTTCACCCGCGGCGAGACGCAGGCTCTGTGCGTCGCGACCCTGGGCACCGGCCAGGACGAGCAGCTGATCGACGCGCTCGAGGGCGACATCCGCGAGCACTATCTGCTGCACTACAACTTCCCGCCCTACTCGGTCGGCGAGACCGGCCGGATGGGCTCGCCCGGCCGGCGCGAGGTCGGCCACGGCAAGCTCGCCTGGCGCGCCACTCGGCCGCTGCTGCCGGCCAAGGACTCGTTCCCCTACACGATCCGGGTGGTCTCGGAGATCACCGAGAGCAACGGCTCCTCCTCGATGGCCACCGTCTGCGGCACCTCGCTGGCGCTGATGGATGCCGGCGTGCCCCTGCCGCGCTCCGTCGCCGGCATCGCCATGGGCCTGATCAAGGAGGGCGAGCGCTACGCCGTCCTCTCCGACATCCTCGGCGACGAGGATCACCTCGGCGACATGGATTTCAAGGTCGCCGGGACCGAGATGGGCGTGACCTCGCTGCAGATGGACATCAAGATCGCGGGCATCACGCCCGAGATCATGGAGACCGCGCTCAAGCAGGCGCGCGAGGGCCGCATCCACATTCTCGGCGAGATGGCCAAGGCGCTGGGCATGCCGCGGCCCGAGATGCGCGAGACCGTGCCGCGGGTGACCACGATCCATATCCCGACCGACAAGATCGGCGCCGTGATTGGCGGCGGCGGCAAGACCATCCGCGAGATCACCGAACGGACCGGCACCAAGATCGACATCCAGGACGACGGCACGGTCAAGATCGCCTCGACCGACGCTTTGGCCAGCCAGCGCGCGGTCGACTGGATCCGCGGCCTGACCGCCAGCCCGGAGATCGGCACGATCTACGATGGCCGGGTCGCGCGGATCGTCGACTTCGGCGCGTTCGTGAACATCCTCGGGAACATCGACGGCCTGTGCCATATTTCCGAGATCAGCAACGAGCGCGTCGGCAAGGTCAGCGATGTCCTCAAGGAAGGGGACATGGTCAAGGTCAAGGTCCTCGCGATCGACGACCGCGGCAAGATCAAGCTGAGCATGCGCGCGGTCGACCAGGTCACCGGCGAGTCGCTCGAGGTCCAGCCGCGGCCCCCGCGCCCCCCGCGCGAGGGGGACGGTGAGCGCGGCGACCGGGGAGAGCGGCGCG
>JBGAKU010000251.1:0-8212 GCA_044224255.1 Geminicoccaceae bacterium | reverse complement strand
AGGGCGGGCGCTGCCTCGCGCTCGCCTTGCACCACCGCCGAGGTGGGCTTCTGCGCCGAGGCGGTGCGGCGGACCGTGGCCGAGCTCGGCCGTCTCGACCTCCCGGTCAACAACGCCGCCGAGCAGCATGAGCAAGAGGTGATCACCGAGATCAGCGCGGGCCAGCTCGAGCGCACCTTCGCCACCAACGTGTTCGGCTATTTCCACATGACCAAGGCCGCCTTGCCGCACCTCAAGGCGGGCGACGCGATCGTGAACACCACCTCGGTCACTGCCTACAAGGGCAGCGGCCAGCTCCTGGACTATGCCTCGACGCGCGGAGCGATCGTCGCCTTCACCGGCTCCCTGGTGCCACAGCTCATGGAGTGCGGGATCCGGGCGAACGCGGTGGCACCGGGGCCGATCTGGGCGTCTCTGATCTCGGCGAGCTTCGATGCGGAGCGGGTGGTGCAGCAGGGCGCCAGCGCGCCGATGGGTCGGCCCGGCCAGCCCAACGAGGTCGCACGGTGCCTCCTTTTCCTGGCCTGTGCGGACTCCTCCTACATGAACGGCCAGGTGCTGCACCCCAACGGCGGGACGGTGGTCGGCAGCTAGCCTCCGGAACCGGCCCCGGCGGGGTCGGTTTGGGCTGCGGCGGCGGCGCTCGCCGTCGCGACGGTCAGGAGGACGTCATGGCGGTGACATCGATCGAGGATCTGTTCGTCAACGAGCTGCGCGACATCTACTCGGCCGAGAAGCAGCTCACCCGGGCCCTGCCGCGCATGGCCAAGGCGGCGCAGCATGCCGAGCTGCGCGAGGCGCTCGAGAGCCATCTCGAGGAGACCCGTGGCCAGGTCGAGCGGCTCGACCAGGTGTTCGAGCAGCTCGACCTCCCGAAGCGCGCCAAGAAGTGCGAGGCGATGGAGGGGCTGATCGAGGAGGCCCGGGCCACCATGGAGGAGCTCGACGACGGGGCGCTGCTCGACGTGGGCATGATCATCAGCGCGCAGAAGGTCGAGCACTACGAGATCGCCGGCTATGGCAGCCTCGTGGCGTTGGCCAAGCAGCTCGGCCATGCCGACGCGGCGGGCCTGCTCGCGGAGACGCTGAACGAGGAGAAGGCGGCCGACCAGAAGCTCAACAAGATCGCAGCCAGCGTGAACGCCGAGGCCGCGGGCGCGGGCGGGCAGCCGGCGCGCGGCAGGAAGGCCGCGGCGCGCCCGGCCGGCTGAGCCGGGAACGTAGAGGCCGCGGGTGGATGCCGCGGCCTTGCCGCTCGCCGTCATCGCCACCTCGGCCTCTCCGATTGCCGGCTCGTGCGACCAGCGCCGGGCCGCGGCGGGGCGCGGTGCGGCATCATGTGATCGGCAGGCCACAGTCGTGGTCACGGCGCCAGGCCGTGCGACGCCCGAATCCCGCGCCGATGCAGGATTCGGGCGTGGCCGGCCCGGGCGGCGAGGCATGGGAAACAATCCGTAACCAATGTTGAGTTGGTTCCTGCGCGGCATCTCGCCATGTGTCGGCGTGACAGCTCAGCCACGATTCGGCGGCTGTATCAGAGCCGAGAGAGACGATGTCGTTGCGTTCCGCCACCGCCCTGCGCACCTCGAGCGCGCTTCCGGTCACCGGGCCCCGCCCGGCCCGTCCGGCCGCGTTCGCGGGAGACGCCGCGCCGCGTGTGTGGGTCCTGTCCTCGCCGCGGGCCGGCGAGCGCACCCAGCTTCTCGCCCTGGCCGGTGCCTTGGGCTGCCCCTACGAGGTCAAGCAGATCGTGCACCGCCCCGGCGGCGCCATGCTCGAGCTCCTGGGCGGCGAGCATCTTCTGGGCGTGGACACCGAGCGCTCCGACCCGCTGACCGGGCCCTGGCCGGACCTGGTGCTGCTCGCGCATCAGAGCAACGAGATGGTCGCCCGCTGGATTCGCCGTCAGTCCGGCGACCGGGCGCGGCTGGTGCTGCTCGGTCGCCCCTGGGCGCCGGTCGAGACGTTCGATCTCGTCGTCACCACGCCGCAATACGGGTTGGCCGAGGCGGCCAACGTCCTCCACAACCTCCTGCCCCTGCACGGCGTGACGCCCGAGCGGCTCGCGACGGCGGCGGAGCGCTGGGAGCCGCGGCTCGCCCATCTACCCCGTCCCTTTGTGACGGTGCTCGTCGGCGGCAGCAGCGGGCCCTATGTGCTAGACGAGGCGGCGGCGGAGCGCCTGGGCCGTGAGGCCAGCGCGCTGGCGCGCCGCCTGGGCGGCAGCCTGCTGGTCTCGACCAGCGCCCGGACCAGGCCGGCGGCGGTCGACGCCCTGTTCGCGGCCATCGATGCGCCCAGCTACAAGCATCGCTGGGCCGCCGGTGCGGACCAGAATCCCTATCTCGGGTTCCTGGGCCTGGCGGACCGGCTGATCGTGACTGCCGACAGCATCTCGATGATCGCCGAGGCGGTCGCCACGGGCCGGCCGGTCGAGATGTTCGACTTCGGCAGCGGCAGCGTGCCGATGCGCGAGCATGGCCGGGTCGAGCCGGCGCCGCGCCTGCTCGACCGCGTCCGCGGCTGGCTCTACGAGCGCTACATGAGCTGCCCGCAGGGCCGGCTGAACCGGAGCCGCGATCTGCGGATCGTCCATCAGGCACTGCTCGCGGCCGGCAAGGTCTCCTGGCTCGGCGAGTCGGCGCCGGTGGCCAGGATGCGGCTCGTGGGCGACGAGATGACGCGTACGCTCAACCGTCTGCGCGGCCTACTCAGCTTCCCGGCGCGGGCGGCGGCAGTCGCCACCCGAGCGGACGGGTTGCAGACGGAGGCGATCGCCGCCACCGCCTGAACCGCGGCGCAGAACGCGCCGGAACTGGCCCGTCGCGGGTCGGGGAGGGGGGATGGCCGGCGGGGCCGTACGCATCGAGCCGGTCGCCGACCGGGCTGGGCTCCGGCGCCTGATCGGGGTCACCCGCCAGATCTACGCCGACGATCCGATGTGGGTTCAGCCGCTCACCTTCGAGCGGCTGGATCACCTCAACCAAGCCAAGAATCCGTTCCTGCGCGCGATCGAGATCCGCTACTGGCTCGCCTGGCGCGGTGACCGGCCGGTCGGGCGGATCAGCGCGCAGGTCAACCAGCGGCATCTGGAGCGCCACGGCGACGCCACCGGTCACTTCGGTTTCCTGGAGGCGCTCGACGAGCCGGAGCTCTTCGCGGCTCTCACGGGCACCGCCGAGGAGTGGTTGCGCGCACAGGGGATGCAGCGGATCGCCGGCCCGTTCAGCCTGTCCATCAACGACGAGAGCGGGCTGCTGGTCGAGGGCTTCGATCGGCCGCCCTCGATGATGATGGGGCATGCGCGGCCCTACTATGCGCAGCGGCTCGAGGCACTGGGCTACGCCAAGGCCAAGGATCTGATCGCCTACGACATCGATCCGGCCGCACCCTGGCCCGCCACGACGCAGAAGCTGATTGCGCGGGCCAAGTCCGCCGGGATCCAGTTCCGCCCCCTGGACATGCGCCGCTACCAGGACGAGATCCGGATGATCTGCCGGATCTTCAACGACGCCTGGGCCGACAATTGGGGGTTCATTCCCTTCGGCGAGGAGGAGGCGGTCTATCTCGCCAAGTCGCTCCGGCCCCTGGTGACCGCCGAGAGCTTCTCCATCGGCGAGATCGACGGCGAGCCGGTCGGGATGACCGTGACCTTGCCCAACCTGAACGAGGCGATCGCCGGTCTCGACGGCCGGCTCCTGCCGCTCGGCTGGCTGCGCCTGATCTGGCGGCTCAAGGTCAAAGGCGTGCGCAGCGGCCGCATGCCGCTCATGGGCATCGCCAAGCGCCTGCAGGGCACGCCCAAGGGGGCGGCGTTGGCCCTGGGCATGATGGAGCGGATCCGGGCGCACTACAGCGCCCTCGGCTACCGCCACGGCGAGCTGTCGTGGATTCTGGAGGACAACAAGCCGGTCCAGGCGGTGATCGCCGCGACACCCGCCGTCCCCTACAAGCGCTATCGCATCTACGCTAAGTCGTTGGCATGACCGAACGGGGGCCCATAAGCGCGCTCGTGCTGGCGGGCAGCCGGCGGGGCGAATCGGATCCTGTCGCCCGCTACCGAGGGGCGCCGGCCAAGTGCCTCGTCACGGCGGGCGGCGTGCCCATGCTGGCCCGGGTCGTCTTGGCCCTCCGACAGAGCCCGCAGGTAGGCCGCATCCTGATCTCCGCCGACGACCCGACGCTGGTCGACCGGGTGGAGCAGCTTCGTGGCGTCGCGGATGTGACGGTGCTCGGAAGTGCTGAGAGCCTCAGCGCGTCGGTCGAGCGCGGCTTCGCCGAGGCTGGGCCGCCCCTGCTCGTCACGACGGCCGACCACGCCCTGCTCGAGCCCGCCATGGTCGACCTGTTCCTCGCGCGCGCCGATGCCTCCGGCGCGGATGTGGCCGTGGCCCTGGTCGCCGCCGCCACCATCCGCGCCAGCCACCCCGAGACCAAACGCACCTTCCTGCGCTTCCGCGACGGCGGCTATTCGGGTGCCAACCTGTTTCTCCTGCGCACGCCGACCGCCGCGGATGGGATCGCCTTCTGGCGCCGCATCGAGCGCGACCGCAAGGCGCCGTGGCGCCTGGCGCGGGCCCTGGGGCCGCTGCTCCTGCTGTCCTATCTGCTGCGGGTGGCCACGCTGGCGCAGGCCATGCGCCTGGTCTCCAAGCGGCTCGGCCTTCGCACCGCGGCCGTCGTGCTGCCGATGGCGGAGGCGGCGATCGACGTCGACAAGCCCGCAGATCTCGATCTGGTCGAGCGGATCCTCGCGGCGCGCGGTGGGACGCCCGCGTGACGGCGCTGCGGATCGCCATGCTCAGCAACCCGCTGAGCCAGCGCAACCGCAATGGCATGGCAGCCATCGAGGAGGTGTTGGCGGGGCGGACGGACATCTGGCATCTCCGGTTCGAGCCCGGGATGGATCTGCAGGCGGTGATGGCCGAGCTCGCCGCCGCCGAGACCGACGTCATCATCCTCAATAGCGGCGACGGGCTGGTCCATGGCGTGCTCGGCGCCCTGTTCCTGGGCGGGGCCTTCGCGACGCTGCCGCATCTGGCGCTGCTGCCGCGGGGCATGACCAACATGACGGCCGCGGATGTCGGCGTCGGCGGCCGCAACGCCCGCACCCTGCAGCGCCTGCTCGAGGTGCTCGATCGCGGCGACCTGGGTCCGCACCTGGTCCGCCGCAACGTGCTCAAGGTCGAGTACGACCCGGCCCGGCCGGGCGAGCGCGGCATGTTCTTCGGTGCGGCAGGTGTCTATGACGGCATCCACCTGTGCACGGGCAGCATCCATACGCGCGGGCTCACCGGCAGCTGGGCCAGCACGTCGACGATCCTCGCCATCCTCGGGCGCGCCCTGCTTCACGGCGTGGAATCGACCGGGATCGGCGGCGACGAGATCGGCGTGAGCGTCGACGGCGGCCCCTGGATCACGGCCCCACGCGCCCTCTTGCTCGCCACCACGCTGGACCGGCTCGTCCTGGGCACGCGACCGTTCTGGAACAACGGCGACGCCCCGATCCATTTCAGCGTCTTCGCGCATCCGCCGGACGGCATCGTCCGACATGCCTGGCGCATCCTGTTCGGCGGCAAGCAGCGCGAGCTGCCGGACCCACCCTTCCACAGCGAGGGCGGTCACCGGATCGAGCTGCGCCTCGACCGGCCCTTCACCATCGACGGCGAGTTCTTCCGCGCGGCACCCGGCACGCCGATCGTGATCACCGCGGACGAGGAGATCCGCTACGTCAAGCTGCGGCCGTGAGCGATCCGGTCCGCGCGGCGTTGCGGGCGATCGTCGCGGAGGAGCTCGCCGCGGCCGCCCCGGATGCGGTGACGGCGATCGGCGAGGCGGCGCGGGCCCAGCACGGCACTCCCGTCAACGCGGTCCTGTTCTACGGCAGCTGCCGCCGCGACGGGTATCATCCGGGGCTTCTGGTCGACCTCTATCTGCTGGTCGACGACTATGCGGCGGTTCATCCCTCCAGGGCGATGGCCTGGCTCAACGGCCTCGTGCCGCCGAACGTCTACTACATCGAGACGGACCACGCCGGCCTGCGGGTACGCGCCAAATATGCTCTGGTCAGCCTGAAGCAGCTCGAGCGGCTGAATGGCCCCGAGACCCTCAACCCCTATTTCTGGGCCCGTTTCGCGCAGCCCACCGGGCTGCTCTGGGCCCGGGACGCCGATACCGCCCGCCACGTCGCGGACAGCCTGGTCGAGGCCATCCTGACCACCGACGCCGCCGTCCGGCCGCTGCTCGCGCCGAGCCCGGACGCCGCCGCGCTGTGGATGCGCGCCTTGAGCGAAAGCTACCGCACGGAGCTGCGCGCCGAGAAACCGGGGCGCGCAGCACAGATCGTGCAGGGCGACCTGGGCCGCTACCGGCGGGTGACGACGGCGATCGGCGATCGGCAGGCGGACATGCCAGCCGAACGCGCGGTGCGCCTCTGGCGCCGGCGGCGCTGGCAGGGCAAGGGCCTGAGCCTACTCCGGCTGGCCAAGGCGTCCTGGACCTTCGCCGGCGGTGCCGACTATCTCGCCTGGAAGATCAGCCGGCATTCCGGCGTGCCGGTCGAGTTCAGCCCGTGGCAGCGCCGTCACCCGTTCCTGGCCGCACCCTTGGTCCTGTGGCGGCTCGCGCGCCGTGGTGCGGTCCGCTAGGCGGTCGCCGCGGCCAAGGCCGGCTGCTTGGAGGCCAACTCGCCCAGCACTGTCGCGAAGCGCGCCACGATCTCGTCGATCTGCGCGAAGCTGTGTGCGGCCGAGACGCTGCTGCGCAGCAGGCACAGGCTGTTGGGCGTGCCCGGGGGTAGCGCCAGGTTCACATAGACCCCCTGCTCGCGCAGGAGATTCCAGGCCAGCGCGGCGGTGATCTCATCCGGCAGGGCGACCGCGATGACCGGGCTGGGCGGCGAGCAGGGCTGAAGCCCGATGCCGACGAAACCGGCGTGGAGACGGTGGGCATTGGCCCACAGCCGGTCGCGCAGGGTCGGGTCGGTGTCGATCCGGCGCAGCGCGGCCTGCACCGAGGCGATGCTGGCCGGGCTGGGGGAGGCGGTGAACATGTAGGGCCGGGCGCACAGCCGCAGGATGTCGAAGCCCGGATGGCTGGAGGCGCCGAAGCCGCCGATGGCGCCGAGGCTCTTGCTGAAGGTGCCGACGACGAAGTCGACCTCGTCCTCCACACCCTGCGCCTCGGCGAGGCCGCGCCCGTGGGCGCCGAAGCAGCCGAAGGAATGCGCCTCGTCGACCAGGAGCCAGGCGCCGTGGCGCTTCTTGACCTCGACGAACTCCGGCAGCGGGGCCGTGTCGCCGAGCATGCTGTAGAGACCCTCGACGATCACCAGCTTGCACTCGCCCTCGGCACCCAGGCGGCGCAGCCGCTTGTCGAGGTCGGCCGGATCGTTGTGGCGGAAGCGGACGATGGTCGCCCCGGACAGCTTGCAGGCGTCGTAGATGCTCGCGTGCGAATCGGCGTCGATCAGGATCACGTCGCGCGGCCCGGCCAGCCCGGCGATCATGGCGAGGTTGGCCTGGTAGCCCGTGCTGAACACCATGCACGAGCTCTTGCCGAAAAAGCGGGCGAAGTCGGCCTCGAGCTGGGTGTGCAGGCCGTAGCTGCCGTTGGCGATGCGCGAGCCTGTGGTGCCGGTGCCGTAGTGGCGCAGCGCCTCCTCTGCCGCGGCGATGCACTCGGGGTCGTAGGTCAGGCCGAGATAGTTGTTGGTGCCCGCGAGAATGGTGGACCGGCCGCCGATCTCGGCCTCGGTCGCCGAATGCAGCTCGTCGACCCGCACCGCGAAGGGATCGGCCCCGAGCGCGAGCAGCTGCCGATGCCGCTGGGCGTACTGGGCATACTTGTCGAGAATGTCCATCAGCTGCCCTTCCGCGACGCGATCTGGCGTTGGACCAGGGCGACGAGATCGCTCACCGTGGTCATGTCCGAGACGAGATTGATCGGGATGTCGATCTCGAAGCGGTCCTCGATCTCCATGATCAGATCCATCGCCGCCACCGAATCGACGTTGAGGTCGGCGGCGAGGTCGGTGCCCGGGCCGATCGCGTGGCCGGCCGGGTTGTAACGCTCGAGGACCGCGGTCACCCCCGCGAGGATCTCATCGTCCGCCTGCACGGCAGCATTCTCCAAGGCGTTCCGCCCGTTCGAGGCGCGCATGGCCGCAGGGCCCTAGAGCCAGCCGGCCTGTTGGTACCAGGCGAGCGTCGCG
>JBGAKU010000250.1:0-8183 GCA_044224255.1 Geminicoccaceae bacterium | reverse complement strand
TCGACGAAGGCCTGCTTGATCGAGCGGTAGAGCTGGCCCAGCCGGTCCATCGGCCGGGTGAGCTGGATCAGGTAGGCGTTGACCAGGACCAGCTCGCCCACGGTCATGGTCCCGGCGGCGACCCGCCCGGCGGCCAGGAGCAGGATCAGGCCGGCGCCGAGCGCCAGGATCGTGACCAGCAGGACGCCGATCAGGCTGCGGAAGCCCAGCGCCTTGACCTGCAGCCGCTCGACGGTGGCGAGGCTGGCATCGTAGCGCGCGGCGACGTGGGCCTCGGCGTTGAAGTATTTGACGGTCTCGTAGTTGAGCAGGCTGTCGACCGCCTTGCCGTGTGCCACCGCCGCCTCGAGGTTCGCCCGGCGCTGATGCGCGCGCAGCCATTCGGAGCCCATCACCAGCACCACGGCGTAGAGGGCCACCGTGACGGTGAGCACGGCTGCGAAGATCGCATCCAGCCGGGCGAGCATGACCGCGGCCACGAACAGGACCTCGGCCAGGAACGGCAGGATCAGGAACACGCCGTCGAACAGCAGCTCGCGAGCACCGTTGAGGCCCTGCTCGAGGATGCGGCTGATCTGGCCGGTGCGCCGCGCGAGGTGGAAGCCCAGCGACAGCTCGTGCAGATGGGCGAGCGCATGGCCGGCGAGGCGGCGGCGGGTGCGCTGCTCGATCGGCCCGTAGAGGCCCCAGCGCAGCTCGCTCATGGCGCGGCCCAGCCACTGCGCGCCGACATAGGCAAGCAGGATCGCGAGCGGGGCCGCGAAGGCTGCATGCGCCGGCGCCATCGCGTCGACCGCGCGGGCGAACAGAAGCGGGACCAGCGCGTTGACCAGGGCGGTGGCGCAGAGCAGGGCGACGGTGGCGGTGATGCGGCGGCGCAGGGGTGGGTCGGCCTCGCCCCAGAACAGGCGCCAGAGGCGGGCGGGCGCGCCGGCATGGTCATGAAATCGCATCGGTGCCGAAACTATGCTCCGGGCCGGCCGTTGAACAGGCGAGGCGGCGACGCACGCCTGTCGCCGACCGTTCCACCACAATGACGAGGGACTGCAGATGGCTCAGACCACAGGCCGGGACAATGCGCACGGCGAGGCGGCGAAGGTGGAGAGCAAGATCGAGGAGAGCGTGGGAAGCGTGCTCGACGAGACCCGCAAGGCCGCGGAGCCGATGCTGCAGCTGGTGCGGGAGCATGCGCCGCCGGCGATGCGCATGATCGTCGAGAAGGAGAGCGAGCTCGCCTCGGTCTGGCTCGACATCGGCCGCGCCCAGCTCGAGCACAACCTCGAGACGATGCGGCACCTGGCCGAGGCGCAGGACTGGCAGGACCGCATGCGGATCCAGACGGCGTGGCTGCAGGCGAGCATGGCCCGCTCGGGCGAGCTCGTCATTCAGCAGCTGCGGCTGATGGGCTCCCTGACCGGCGGGCTGATGACCGAGGCGCGCAAGGAGCCGCGCAAGGCCGCCTGAGCCGAGACGGCAGGGGCCGGCGGATGCCGCCGGCCCCGCCCCATGCTCGCCCCTAGCGCTCGCGCTCGGCCAGCTCCCCGGCGAGCGCGCCGATGCGCAGGCGCAGCGCGTTGAGGCGGATGAAGCCCTCGGCGTCGCGCTGATTGTAGACCGTGTCCTTCTCGAAGGTCGCGAAGGCTTGGCTGTAGAGGGTGCGCGGCGACTGGCGGCCGACCACCTGGACGGAGCCCTTGAACAGCTTGAGCCGGACCGTGCCGGTCACGTTCTCCTGGCTCTTGTCGATCAGCGCCTGCAGCATCTCCCGCTCGGGCGCGAACCAGAAGCCGTTGTAGATCAGCTCGGCATAGCGCGGCATGATCTCGTCCTTGAGATGCGCCGCACCCCGATCGAGGGTGATGCTCTCGATCGCCCGATGGGCGGCGAGCAGCACGGTGCCGCCGGGGGTCTCGTAGACGCCGCGGCTCTTCATGCCGACGAAGCGGTTCTCGACCAGATCGAGCCGGCCGATCGCGTTGGCGCCGGCGAGGTCGTTGAGGCGGCGCAGGAGGCTGGCGGGCGACAGGCGCTCGCCGTCGACCGTGACCGGGTCGCCCCGCTCGAAGCCGATCTCGACATAGGTCGGGCTGTTGGGCGCCGCCTCGGGCGAGACCGTACGGGTGAACATCTCCTCGTCGGGCTCGACCCAGGGGTCCTCGAGCGCCTGACCCTCGTAGGAGATGTGCAAGAGGTTGGCGTCGGTCGAGTAGGGCGGCTCGCCCCGCTTGCCGCGCGGGATCGGGATCTGCCGGCTCTCGGCGTACTCGATCAGCTTGTCGCGGCTGTCGAGGTCCCATTCGCGCCAGGGCGCGATGACCTTGATGTGCGGGTTGAGCGCGTAGCAGCCCAGCTCGAAGCGGACCTGGTCGTTGCCCTTGCCGGTGGCGCCGTGGGCGACGGCGTCGGCCCCGGTCAGCTGCGCGATCTCGATCAGCCGCTTGGCGATCAGCGGCCGGGCGATCGAGGTGCCGAGCAGGTAGGTCCCCTCGTAGACGGCGTTGGCGCGGAACATGGGGAAGACAAAGTCGCGGACGAACTCCTCCTGCAGATCCTCGATGAAGATCTGCTTCACGCCCATCAGCTCGGCCTTGGCGCGCGCCGGCTCGAGCTCCTCGCCCTGACCGAGGTCGGCGGTGAAGGTGATCACCTCGCAGGAATAGTAGTCCTGCAGCCAGCGCAGAATCACCGAGGTGTCGAGCCCGCCCGAGTAGGCCAGCACGACCTTGTTCACGCCGCTCTGCATCGGAGCTCCATCGCTGGTTGAGCCGATCGGACTGCGATCGGCCGTCGCCTCACCGTCCGCCGCGGCCTTCAGGCCGAGGTGTCGACCCTGCCGCCGCGCGTCTCCGAGCCGGCGGCGGCCTTGGCCACCCCGACCAGAGCCGGCCGCAGCAGCCGGTCGGCGATCACGTAGCCGTCCTGGATCACCTCGGCAACCGATCCCGGCGCCAGCTCGCTGCTGGGGATCTCGAACATGGCCTGATGCACCTTGTGGTCGAACTTCTCGCCCTTCTGCGGCGAGACGCGCCGGACCTGATGCTTCTCGAGCGCGTTCTGCAGCGAGCGCTCGGTCATCTCCACGCCCTGGACCAGGTTCTTCATGAACTCGCTCTGCGCCCGCGCCTCGGCCGGCACCGAGGCGAGCGCGCGGCCGAGATTGTCGCCGACCTCCAAGAGGTCGCGCGCGAAACCGGTGACCGCGAACTTGCGGGTCTCCTCGACCTCGCGCTGGGTGCGGCTGCGCAGGTTCTCCATCTCCGCCAGCGTGCGCAGGAGCCGGTCCTTGAGCTCCTGATACTCCTCGGCGCTGGGTAGCGGCGCCTCCGGCAGCGCCTCCCCGTTCGCAACCTCGCCGGGCTCCTCGTCCGGCTGGTTCGCGGCTTTCTCACTCATCGTCTCGTCTCCAGGTCGGGGCTGCCCAGGAGCCGGCTGACCACGCGTGCGGTGTAGTCGACCAGCGGGATGATCCGGGCATAGTTCATGCGGGTCGGGCCGATCACGCCGATGGCGCCCACCACGGTCGAGCCGCGGCCGCCCTCGGCCCCAGCCGTGTAGGGGGCCACGATCATGGCGCAGCCCGAGAGATTGAAGAGCTGGTTCTCGGCGCCGATGAAGATCTGCATGCTGCGCGCCGACTGGGTCAGCTCGACCAGGCGCAGGATGCCCTGACGCGCATCGAGCATCTCGAACAGAGCCCGGATGCGCTCGAGATCGGCGAGGTTGGTGACGTCCTCGAGCAGCTTGGCCTGGCCACGCACGATCAGGAACCCGCCGTCGCGACGGCCCGGATCGCCGGTCCAGGTCGCAAGGCCGGCCGAGACGACCTTCTCGGTCAGCTCATCGAGCTGGGTGCGGTGCTGGTCGATCTCGTCGAGGATTCGGCCGCGCGCCTCGGCGAAGCTGCGGCCGGCCATGCGCGCGGTCAGGAAGTTGCCGGCCTCGACCAGCGAGGCGACCGACATTCCCAGGGGGACCTCGATGACGCGGTTCTCGACGATGCCGTTGTCGCTCACCACGACGACCAGCGCCCGCCCCGGCGAAAGCGGGACGAACTCGACGTGCCGGAAGGGGCGCTCGTTGACCGGGGCGGTCACGATGCCGGCGTGGCGCGACAGGGCCGACAGGGCGGTCGAGGCGTCGGACAGGACGCCCTCGATGCTGCGCCCGCGCACGGCGCACTGGCCCTCGATCTCGCGCTGCTCCTCGTCGGTGACGTTGCCGATCTCGAGCAGCCCGTCGACATAGAGGCGCAGGCCCGCGTCGGTGGGCACGCGACCGGCCGAGGTGTGCGGCGCATAGAGCAGGCCGACCTCCTCGAGGTCCGACATCACGTTGCGGATGGTCGCGGGCGAGATCTGCTCGTCGAGGCGTCGCGCGATCGTGCGCGAGCCGACCGGCTCGCCCGTGGCGACGTAGGCGTCGACGATCTGGCGGAAGACTTCCCTGGATCGGGCGTTGAGCTCGACGATCATCCCGGTGCAGGGCCAAGATGTTGACAACGGCCGCTATGTAGGCAGCCGCCCCCGTACCGTCAACGAACCACCCGGACCGCCGCTGCGGGCGGCCCGGGCGGCAGAAATCCTAGTAGCGCGGGCCGGAACGCGGGCCACGCGGGCCGCGCGGGCCACCGAAGCCGCCCATGTCGTCGCGCGGGCCGCCGAAGCCGCCACCACCGCCACGCGGGCCGCCGAAGCCACCGCCACCGCCACGCGGGCCACCGAAGCCGCCGCCATCCGAGCGGGGGCCACGCGGGCCGCGCGGGCCGCCGCCAGGGCCACCCGGCCCGCCGGGGCGCGAGCGCTCCTCGGCCACGCGCACGGCGAGGCTGCGGCCGCCGAGCTGATAGCCGTCGAGCTCGCGGATCGCGTTGTCCGCTTCCTGCTCGGAGCCCATCTCGACGAAGCCGAAGCCCCTCGAGCGGCCCGTCTCGCGATCGGTGGCGATCTTGACCGAAAGAACGTTACCGTGCGGGCCGAACAGGGTGTTCAGCTCCTCGTTGGTGGTCGAGTAGGGAAAGTTCGCGACGAACAGTTTGCAGGACATCGATCTACCCAGAGCACAAGGCTGGCGAAGGCGGACGTCTGCCCAGCCCCCGAACCGACCCCTGTCCACCGCGATACCCTGGCTGACCTACCCGACGCCACTGCGCTCTACCTGGGCACCCAACGCCGTGTGGAGAGAACGATGGCAAACTTCCGGCCCCTGGGAGAGTGCCGGAAGTGGGGCGAGGAGCAGGAAACGGCAAGTAGTCGGCGTCGGTCCTGGGTGACGTTCATCCACAGGAAACCTATAACCCGCTTCCCGTCACGGCGCGAGGACAAAAACACCGGCGGCACCCCTTTCTCAGCCGGCGACCGCCCTCGCCGGAGGCTCGCCCATGCCACCTGGCGAAAGCGCCACCGCCTTCTCCTGCGCCATCGGGATGACCACCGGCGTCGGTGTGGGCAGGGACATGTAGGCGCCGCGCTCGGTCATCGGCACCGGGGCGCGACGCGTCATCCGCCAGATAGCGAACAAGCCGACCACAAGATACACCAGCGCGATGAAAATCGGAAAGCCCAGCGAGCCCAACAGTTGCATGCTGAGGGCCGTGAGGGTCGGCCCGGCGGCGGCGCCGATCCCGAAGGCGAGGACCAGGGCGCTGCTGGCACCGACCATCTGCTCCGAGTTGAGGAAGTCGTTGGTGTGCGCCACGCAGAGCGCATAGACGGGCAGGGACAGGCCGCCGACCAGGAAGAAGCCTGGGTAGAGCCAGGTGGTCGGCAGCTGCGGCAGCAGGGCCGGCGGCAGGAGGGCGAGCCCGGTCAGGATGGTCACCGCGGCGATCACCCAGCGGCGGTCGAGCCGGTCGGACAGCCGGCCCACCGGAAGCTGGAAGGCGACGCCGCCCAGGGTCATCGCCGCCATGAAGGTCGAGATCGCGGCCACCGACAGCCCTTCCTGGTTGGCGTAGACGGGTGCCAGGCTGAACAGGCCGCCGGTGCCGACGCCGGTGCCGACGAGGCCGACCACACCCAGCGGCGAGAGGCGGTAGAGCGTGCGCAGGCTGATCGCGCGACCGGAGGTGACGGTGGGTGCGGCCACCGCCGTGAGCAGCATGGGCACGGCGGCCACGGAGATCAGCACCGACACCAGGATGAACAGGTCGAAGCTGCGCGGGTCGGCGAGGTTGAGCAGGAACTGCCCACCCGCCATGGCGCCCAATTGGACCACCATGTAGAGCGACAGGACGGTACCGCGCGACTCGTTGCTGGCGCTGCCGTTGAGCCAGCTCTCCGCCACGATGAACGCACCGGCGAAGCAGTAGCCGGTGAGCAGCCGCATCAGGAACCAGGCCACCGGCTCGACGAAGATCGCCTGGAACAGGATCGCGGTCGAACCCAACGAGAGCAGTGCCGCGAACACGCGCACGTGCCCGACGCGATTGACCAGGATCGGCACGCGCAACGAGCCCACGAGCAGGCCCACATAGTATCTCGACATCACCACACCCGTGGCGACGTCCGGGAAGCCCTCGATGTTCGCGCGCAGGCCGAGCAGGGTACCCTGCAACCCGTGCGCGAGCATCAAGATCGCGATCCCGAGGAACAGCGCCCAGGTCTGGCGCAGGATGATCAGCATCGGCCGAGCGCCGCACAGGTCTCCTCGATGCTGCCCCGGGCCTTGGCGACGATCTCGTCGATCTGCGCCTCGGTCACCGTGAGCGGCGGCGACAGCACCATGCCGTCGCGGATCGCCCGCATCACGAGGCCGTTCTTGACGCACAGGTCGCGACAGATCTGGCCGACCTTGCCCTCGGGCTGGAACAGCCGGTGCTCCGCCTTGTCGTCGACCAGCTCGACGCAGGCGATCAGGCCGCGCGTGCGCACCTCCCCGACCAGCGCCAGGTCGGCAAGCGTGGACAGGGCCTCGCGGAAGTAGGCGCCGATCGGGCCGCCGGCGCGGGTGCCGAGGCCCTCCTCCTCCATGACCCTGATGTTCTCGAGCGCCACCGCGGCGCAGACCGGATGGCCGGCATAGGTGACGCCGTGGGCATATTCCTTCTCGCCGGCGAAGATCGCGCCGCCGACGCGCTCGCCGAAGGCCACGGCCGCGATCGGCACGTAGCCCGAGGACAGGCCCTTGGCCATCGAGACGAGGTCGGGCGTGAAGCCCAAGGTCTGGTGACCCCACCAGTTGCCAGTGCGGCCGAAGCCGCAGATCACCTCGTCGGCGACCAGCAGGACGTCGTGCTCGCGGCAGATCCGCTGCACCTCCGGCCAGTAGCTGTCGGGCGGGATGATGACGCCGCCGGCACCCTGAATCGGCTCGGCGACGAAGGCGGCGACGCGCTCCGGCCCCAGCTCCAGGATCTTGGCCTCGAGCCAGCCCGCGGCCTCGCGACCGAACTCCTCCGGGTCCCTTCCCCAGCCCTCGCCCCAGGAATAGGGGTTGCCGATGTGGTGGAAGGAGGGCAGCGGCAGATCGAACGGCTCGTGCATGAACCGCATGCCGGTGAGGCTGGCCGAGCCCACGCCGACGCCGTGATAGCCGAGGCTGCGGCTGATGAAGTGCTTCTTCTCCGGCTTGCCCATCAGGTTCCAGAAGTACCAGACAGACTTGATCACCGTGTCATTTGCCTCGGAGCCCGAGCTCACGAAGTGCAGCCGGTCCATGCCGGGCGGGAGGAGCTCGGCGAGCTTGGCCGCGAGCTCGATCGCCGGCGGCGTGCCGCACTGGAAAAAGGCGTTGTAGTAGTCGAGGGTGCGGATCTGATCGTGGGCGACCTGCGCGAGGCGCTCGCGGCCGTGGCCGATCTGGGTGCACCACAGCCCGGCCATGCCGTCGAAGATCCGGTTGCCCTCGCTGTCCCAGACGTAGCAGCCTTCCGCGCGGGTGATGACGCGAGCGCCCTTCGCGGCCAGCTCGTGGTGGGTGGTGAACGGGTGCAGGTGATGGCGGGCGTCGAGCTCCTGCCAACGGCGCGTCTGGTCGGAGAGGGTCATGCTGCGGCTCGGCTGTGTCGCTTTTGGGCTAGGTAGCAGGTCATGCCCCCACGGGGGAGCGGGGTTCAGCGGACCAGCTCGATCCGGACCGGAAGCCCAAGGCGGCTCCAGGCGCGATCCGCGGTGAGCGCCGGCCGGTCCATCCGCATCGCAAGCGCGAGACAGGCACGGTCGCCCAACGACACCCCAAGGTCGCGC
>JBGAKU010000249.1:0-8193 GCA_044224255.1 Geminicoccaceae bacterium | reverse complement strand
GCCGGATGCCTGCGCGGTGCTGAACCGGCTGTCGGTCGCAGAGGTCGACGTGCCGGCGGGCCGGGTCGTCTATACGCAGTGGTGCAACGATCAGGGCGGCATCGAGGCCGACCTCACGGTCACGCGCCTGGACGAGACCAGCTACCTCGTGGTCACAGGTGCCGCCGTCCAGACCCGCGACCTCGCCTGGCTCAAGGCGCATGTGCCGGCCGAGGCCTGCTGCTCGGTGGTCGACATCACCTCGGGCCTGCCCATGCTCGGCCTGATGGGCCCGCGCTCGCGTGAGCTCTTGGCGAAGCTCTCCGGCGCGGACCTGTCCAACGCCGCCTTTCCCTTCGCCACCTCGCGCGAGCTGGAGATCGGCTATGCCAGGGTTCGCGCGAGCCGGATCACCTATGTCGGCGAGCTGGGCTGGGAGCTGTACGTGCCGGCCGAGTTCGCCGCCCACGTCTTCGACCGGATCGTCGAGGCCGGTCGCGATCTCGGCCTGGTCCATGCCGGCTACCACGCCATGAACGCCTGCAGGACCGAGAAGGGCTACCGTCACTGGGGCCACGACATCGGCCCCGAGGACGATCCGCTGGCCGCTGGCCTGGGCTTCTGCGTCGCCTGGGACAAGCCGGGCGGCTTCGTGGGCCGCGACGCGCTGCTGCGCATCCGTGAGCAGGGCACGCCGAGCCGCCGCCTCGTCCAGCTCCGCCTCTTGGACGACACGAAGCTGCTCTATCACGAGGAGCCGGTCTGGGCCGGTGGCCGGATCGTCGGCTCGGTCACCTCCGGCATGTACGGCCACCGCGTCGGCGCGCCGCTCGGCATGGGCTACCTGACTTGCGCCGACGGCGTCACCCAGGCCTGGCTCGACGCGCAGGCGCTGGAGGTCGAGATCGCCTGGGAGCGCGTGCCGGCACAGGCCCGGCTCGCGGCCTGGTACGATCCGAAGAACGAGCGGATCAGGTCCTGACCGTTCCGGGCTGGTATGTGGGACGGCGGCAAAGACGTCCGCACCATCGGTTGACCGGTCGATCGCACCATCGCCTCGCAGGACAGGCACCCATTGGCGCGAGACCAACCGTGCAGCGACCACCGCTGGGACGATGGGCCGTCCACGGCTCTCCTCGATAGCGCCCGCGCTTCGGCGATTTCCTTGAGTTTTCCTGGAAATTCGGCATGAAGGCGCAGATAGGCCAGGGTGAGGGGCGTTGGGCCGGGATATCGACCGGAAGTTGTGTCTCACGGCCGCTGCGCTGGGCGCAGTGTCGCGCAAGGATCTCGCCGGGGCCTTCCGGCGGGTGAATCCCGCTACCTCCTTCGACCTCGATCGGGCGCACAAATGGCTCCAGGGGCGCGCGCAGCCGCGCGACTCCCGGCTCTACGAGGATTGGGCCACGCTTCTGGCGATCGGCAAGCCGGGGGCCTGGATCGCCGCCTGCACGGTCGAGGAGCTGATCGACGCGCTGACCGCGACGGGGCCGCTGGAGCGTGAGGCGCTGTTGCGTCAGGCGGATCGGTTCGGTGGCGTCGCCGACGGGCAGGGGCCGTGCTTCGTGGGACGGTACGTCGCCTACTCGCATGCCTGGGCGCCCTATTTCCGCGGCCAGCTGATCCGCGGCGAGGTCACGATCGAGGCCGAGCGTGCCCGTGGCCGACCGCTCGCCCGGTACGTGGAGCACCTGCCCACGGCGACGGTGCGTCTCGAGGGCCCGGTTACGCACCAGGAACGGGCGCTCTATGTCGATCTGCGGGGAGTGAGTGCTACGCCGCTGCAGCTTTGCCTGTTCGCCCCGGTCGCTCCGGCGAGCCTCTTGGGCGGCGTGATGTCGGGACTGACCCTGCTCAGCACGGAGGTGCAGGTCTCAACGACCCGGATCGTCCTGGCGCGCCTGCCGGAGGAGGCTCCCGGGCTCGGCGCGGGCGACCACTATCTGCCCACGGGCACGTCGCTCGCGGCCGACCTCTCGCGCCTCGGCCTTCCGGTCGTGGAGCAGGCTGCCGTGGATTCCGCACTCTGGGGCTTTCTCGGCGCCGGGCCCGGCGGCGGTCTCGACCAGATCCGCTTCAGCGACTTTCGTCCGCTGGTCGAGCTGTTCGACGGGCAATGGTTCGCGGCGACCGGTCGGCAGGCCTGAGCCAGGCCCGCATCGCCGGCCGCCGCGAACCCGTGCTCCGCAGCCCGCCCGCATCGGGCTGCCGCGGGAGCACGCCCCCCGTTCCCCGCATGATCTGTTGCTCGACCCTGTAGGGAGTGCCTCGGCACCTGGGAACGGGAAATCCGTGCCGGCACCAAGGATTTCCAATGGATTTCCTGGAAACGGTGGTGGTCCCGCGGAGCGCTGCGTGGTCGCGCGTTGTCCGGCGGCGAGGGGTGTGCGAGCCTCGCCCGGCGAGACAAGAGGCCGGAGGCGCGCATGAGGGGTGAGACGGTCGTCACGCTGTTTGCCGAGACCGAGGTCCACGCCCGCGTGGAGCAGCTCGCCCAGGCGATCGTCGCCGCCCTGCCGCAGCGCTTCACCCTGGTCGGCCTGCTCAAGGGCAGCTTCATCTTCACCGCGGATCTCGCCCGCGCGCTGAGCAAGGGCGGCGCCCGGCCCCGGATCGAGTTCATGCGCGTCTCGAGCTACGGCCGGGGCATGACCAGCTCGGGCATTGTCAGCCTGATGGGCGACGCGCCGGACGGGGTGAAGGGCGAACCCGTGCTCCTGGTCGACGACATCCAGGATACCGGCCGGACGCTCGCCTTCACCCGCGACTTCCTCCTGGAGCGGGGTGCCGAGCGGGTGTGGACCTGCACGCTCCTGGACAAGCCGTCCCGGCGCGAGGTCGCCGCCGGCGAGGTCGACTTCGTCGGCTTCACCATCCCCGACGTGTTCGTCGTCGGCTACGGCATCGACTATGCCGAGCGCTACCGCGAGCTCCCCTTCATCGGCCGGGTCGAGTTGGGGGAGCAGGGCGGGTGAGCGTCACGCTCGGCCAGATGCTGCTCGGCACGGAGGGTCTGGCACTGCTGCGGCTGGCCGGCACGGACGACGCCGCGGCGCGTGCGGCGCGGGTGGCCGAGATTCGCGACCTCGTCGCGCGCTACGATGCCGAGCTTGCCGTGCCTCTGGGCGCGCCCGAATACGGCCTCGCCGAGGGCTACCGGCTCTGGTCGCGAACCTACGACGCGCCCTTGCGCCTGTTCCCGCTCGAGGAGCCGGCCGTGCGCGGCCTGCTCGCCGGCCTGTCGCCGGGCCGCGTCCTGGACGCCGGCTGCGGCACGGGCCGGCACAGCGTCTGGCTGGCGGCGCAGGGCCACGAGGTGACCGGCGTCGACGCCTCGGCCGACATGTTGGCCAAGGCCCGGGCCAAGCTGCCGGAGGCACGGTTCGAGCAGGGCGATCTCACGGCCCTGCCACTGCCCGACGGCTCGGTCGACGCGGCCTTGTGCGCGCTCGCCCTGGTCCACCTGCCCAATCTCGCCCCGGCCTTCGCTGAGCTGACCCGTGTCGTCCGCCCCGGTGGCCGGATCGTGATCAGCGACGTCCATCCGTTCCTGACCGCCCTCGGCTGGCAGGCCCAGTTCCGCACCGCCGAGGGCGGCACCGGCTTCGTGCGGCTCAACCGCCACCTGCCGTCGGACTATGTTCGGGCCGCGACCGCGGCCGGTCTGGCCGTGCGGGGCATGGCCGAGCCGCTGCTGCCACCGGAATCGGCGGTCACCGTGGCGCAGGGCCCGATTCCCGAGGCCAACGCCCTGGCTTGGGCGGGGCTGCCAGGGGTGATCGTGCTGGATCTCGCGCATTGATCCGGCACGGAAGGAGTGTCGGCTGGGCGGAGGATGTCGCTTGAAGTAGCGCCGGGCAACTGACATCGTATGTGATGTGAGACTGGTGTTCGACACCGATGTTGTCGTCGCTGCCCTCCGAAGCCCTCGTGGTGCGTCAGCCGCACTTCTGCGGGCCGTCAGGCAGGGTCGGGTTCAGCTGCTCCTTAGCCCGGCGCTGTTCCTGGAGTACGAGGCCGTCTGTCGGATGGCGGAGCACCGCGAGGTTGCCGGACTCACGTTGCGGGAGGTCGATGCGTTCCTCGACGCTCTGGTGTGGCTCGCAGAGCCGGTCGCCACCTACTTCCGCTGGCGGCCGCAATTGCGCGATCCCGGCGACGAGTTGGTCTTGGAGGCCGCGGTGAACGGGGGCGCGTACGGGCTCGTGACGTTCAATCGGCGTGACTATGGGTCGGTCCCGAGCCGGTTCGGTATCGAGGTTCTCAGTCCCGGCGAAGCCTTGCGGAGGCTCACGACATGACCACGCGGACCAGCACCTATCCCCTGCGCCTGCCCGTGTCCCTGAAGGCCGCGGTGGAGAAGCTCAGCCGGCGCGACGGGACCAGCGTCAATCAGTTCGTCGTGATCGCCGTGGCGGAGAGGATCGCCGCCCTGACGGCGGAGGAGACATTCGTCGAGCGACGCGCGCGGGCGGATCTCGGCGAGTTCGATCGGATCATGGGCCGCACGGGAGGCCAGCCACCACGGCCGGAGGACGAGCTGCCGGCGGAGGCAACGCAGCTCCAGTCGGCGAGGCAGTGAGGTCGAAGGCGCTACGGCGGCCTGCCAGACGGTCGAGCTGGCACGGGTGGTCGAGCGGCTCGGCTATCGGCGGATCTGGATCGCCGAGCAACACAACCTGCCTTCGCGGGCGATCGCCGCCGCGATGCCGCGCATCCGGGTGGGTGCGGGCGGCCCGAGGCCGCGGCGCTACGCCACTCGTCGGCGCTCCATGGCGGCGAGGGCGCGCCGCTCGTGCCGGTTGGGCAGGCGCTCGGGTTCGTCTCGCACCGGCTCGCCCGGCACGGCCTCGGGCTCGGCCTGCGGCACGGCCGGGGCGGTGGTCAGCCGGCGGCGGCCGAGGGAGTCGAGGGCGCGCATGGCGGTCGCGTTCTCGCGCTCGAGCTGCGCCCGGTAGCGCAGCAGCGTCGCCAGCGCCTTCATCGCCGCGGCCTTGGCCGCACGCCGTGCGGCCTCCTCCTCGATCGCCTCGGCGGCGAACAAATCGGCCATGAGCTGCGCCTCGAGCCGGTCGGCGCGCGTCTCGCGCCACAGCCCCCGGATGGCGAGCTCGGCCGCGTCCTGCTCGGCGAGGTCGCGCGGCCGCCACTCGGCGAGCCAGCGCGCCTCGTGTGCCCGGAACTCCGCCGGATCCTCGTCGGGCAGCAGGAAGAAGATCCGCCCGGTCAGGGCGTGATGGACGATGCTCGGGATGGGGGAAGCAGGCATGGTGGAGGCCTCGGGCTATTGGTCCCAGGTAATAGGAAATATAGCAGAACAATAGGGATGATGCCATAGTGACGTAATCGGCATCCGGCATGGCTAGGGCGGCGATGCTGCGGTATCAGGCGAGCCTGCGTGAGGGCCGGCCGCATCCGGGCGGCCGCAGGCGAGCGAGGAGCGCCCGTGACGATGGAACTGACGCCCGAGGGCCGCCGCTTGGTCGAGGACGTGGCGCAGCGCCACGGTGTCAGCACCGATGCGGTGCTGGCGCTCCTCTACGCGCTTGCCGCCGGCCACGGCACCGCCGCCCAGTTCAACCATCCCGAGCTCGGCGGGATGGGCCAGTGGTCGCAGGGTGGCATGCTGATGATCGGCGATATGTTCAACAACGCCTTGAAGTACCGGGTCGACCAGCTCTGCACCGAGCTGTCGGCGATGGTGCGCAGCCAGGGCTGGGCAGTGCCGGCCTCGTCACAGTCCCAATCGCAGAGTTCCGGCTCGCAGGGCTTCCAGAGCCAGGGCGGCGCTACCGCTTCCGGCGTCAGCTTGTTCGTCCCGGGTGCGGGCAGCCCCGGCAACTGGTGGCCGGCCGAGCTCGGGGCACCCTCATCGGTCGGCGCCCAGAACGCCATCCGCTACGCCTGCTTCCCCGCCGCCCGCCGTCTCGCGATCCAGGTGGGTGGCGAGGTCAGGCTCTACGACACCCAGGACCACCAGATCTCCGGCTTCTCGCAGCAGCAGGGCGGGGATGCTTCGCTCACCTTCACCAGCCAGCACGGGGTGGTGCGGGTCGCGGATCTGCCGCGGGTGGATGGGGCAGGCGGGCCGATAGCGCGGGCGGCTGCACCGGCAGCCCCTTCTTCGCCGCCAGTGCCGCCCCCGCCCGTCGTCGCGGCAGCGCCCGTACCCGCGCCGCCCCCCGCCAGCTTGGCCGCGGACGACGACGCGATCTTCGCCCGGATCGAGCGCTTGGCCGAGCTGAAGCAGAAGGGCATCCTCACCGAGGAGGAGTTCGCGGCGAAGAAGGCGGAGCTGCTGGCGCGGCTGTAGTCCGCGGGTCGAGGCATGGGCCTGGGCACCGCTACAGTTCTGCCGTTATTGTGCGGGCAAGAGTTTCCGGATAGTATCCGGCTATCTCCGCATCGGAGGCAGAATGTCGGACGCTCAGCAGCGGGCATTGGCCCGGCACCGCAGCCGCCGCCAGCAGGCGGGCGTGGTGCGGCTGGAGGTCCAGGTGCGGCGGGACGACGTGGAACTGGTTCGCGGCGTGGTTCGTGCGCTGGCCGATCCGACCCGCGAGGCTGAGACGCGAGCGTTGTTGCGTGCGCGCGTCGGCCGACCGCCGGTCGATCTCAAGAGGCTGCTCGCGGAGGCGCCCCTGGAGGGTGTCGACCTCGAGCGCGAGCGCGACAAGGGCCGGCCGGTCGAGCTGTGACCTGGCTGCTCGACACGAACGTCATCTCGTAGACTCGCAAGGGACCACGCTGCGCCCCGAACGTCGCCAGTCGGTACGATGGTGTCGAGGCGGCCGATCCCTATCTGAGCGTGACGGTCCTGGACGAATTGCGCAAAGGCATCGAGCGACTGCGCCCGCGTGAGCCGCTGCGCGCCGAGACGTTGAGCCGCTGGCTCGACGACGTCACCGAATGTTGGGGCATGATGGCCGCGACTCGTCCGGTGCCCGTGACCGACGGCTTTCTAGCCGCCACGGCCAAGGTCCACGGGCTGGTGTTGGTCACGCGCAACACGCGCGGCGTCGCCGGGCTGGGAGCGGAAGTGCTCGATCCGTTCGCGGCCGTGGAAGCGCGCGGAAGTGGGGTGTGACCCCGAAGCCCGAAGGCCTACTGGGCCGGTTGCCGCCCGATCACATCTTTGATATCATATGTGATGTGAGGATCGTGCTCGATACCGATGTGATGGTGGCCGCGCTGCGCAGCCCGTCGGGCGCGTCCGCCGCGCTAATTCGGGCGATCCGGCTCGGGCAGGGGAGGCTGCTGCTCTCCCCGGCGTTGCTGCTCGAATATGAGTCGGTTTGCCTGATGGCGGAGCATCGCAAGGCGTCGGGCTTGACCATGGCGGAGATCGAGCGTGTCCTGGATGCTTTGACGCTGATCGCCGAGCCGGTGACGACTTACTTCCGCTGGCGGCCGCAGCTGCGCGACGCGGGCGACGAGATGGTCCTGGAGGCGGCGGTCAATGGCGGGGCGAGCGCACTGGTGACGTTCAACCGTCGCGATTTCGGCGAGGCGCCGATGCGGTTCGGCATCGAGCTGCTGAGCCCGGGTGAGGCCCTACGGAGGATAAGCGGATGACGACGCGCACGGGCACCTATCCCCTGCGGCTGCCGTTGTCGCTGAAGGCGGCCGTCGAGAAGCTGAGCCGGCGGGACGGCAGCAGCATCAACCAGTTCGTGGTGGTCGCGGTCGCCGAGAAGATCGCAGCCATGACGGCGGAGGAGATGTTCACCGAGCGCCGGGCGCGCGCGGACTTGGCGGAGTTCGACCGGATCATGAGCCGGCAGGGCGGCGAGGCGCCAGGGCCAGAGGACGAGCTGCCGGCAGACTAGTGAGCGTAGGAACGGGGTCGGACCCCGAAGCCTCCCGCGGTGCTTTTCGGGTCAATCCAATGCCCTTAAGTCCTTATCCTCGTCGGATCTCCTGCGCGAAAGATGCACTACTCTCGCCCGGTATATACTGGGTGCAAGCCTTCAATGCAGAAATTACTCAGCCGCAACCTATTCCGCGGGTTGGTGGACGAGATCCTTATGGCGTCCTGTATATTGGTCGCACTGACGGTTCTGGTAAGAATCGCCTGGAACTTGTCTGGCGCGCTTTCAATGAAGGTACCACGAAGCATGGAGCCGCAGGAGAATATATAGCTAGCGGACTAAATAAGCTGCTGCCGAATTGGCAGATAACATTCTGGCACGTTCCCACAATTCATAAACCCTA
>JBGAKU010000248.1:0-8198 GCA_044224255.1 Geminicoccaceae bacterium | reverse complement strand
CGCCCCCTCGACTCGATCGCCAGGTTGAGCTTGCCCTTCAGCTGGTCGAAGGCGGCACCCGAGATCAGGACTCCACCTGGCTCGCTGATTTGTTGCAGTCGGGCGGCGACGTTGATCCCGTCCCCGAGCAGATCGTCGTCATCGATGACGAGGTCGCCGAGATTCACGCCGATACGAAACATGATCCGCGAGCTGGCATCGACACCCGCCTGCCGCTCGCCCACCGCCCGCTGCACGGCCACGGCACAGACGACGGCGTCCACCACCGAGCCGAACTCGACGATCGCTCCATCGCCCATCAGCTTGACGATTCGGCCGTGATGCTCGGCCAACAGAGGATCGATCGCTTCCGTACGCAGCGACCTGATCGCGGCCAGGGTGGCCGCTTCGTCGCGCTCGACCAAGCGTGAATAGCCGACGATGTCGGCGGCGAGTATCGCCGCGAGCCGCCGCTCGACCCGTGCAGGCGCCATCGGCGTCCCCCGATCGCACGATCGACGATATCACAACCCCATCATCGGGGCGACCGGGTGCCGCCTACTTGTCGAGCACCTGCGGCCAGTTGGCCTCGCCCTTGGCGATATTGCCGGTGACGTCCTGCTCCCAGGTCTTCTGCACGTCGAGGCTGTAGTTCAGATAGAGCTTGTCCTCGACGATGCGCCAAGCCTGCGGGTCGGCGGACGCGGTGTAGCCCTGGCTCACGGCCCAGGCGCAATAGCCGCCGAACTGCGGTGCGTACCGTGCCGGGTCGGCCTTGAACCGCTCGAGATGGGCCTGCGACGCGAACCGCCAGGTGGCACCCTGCCATTCGTAGGTAAAGCCGGGATTGCCTGCGACCGGCCTGCTCTCGACGAAATAGGCAACGGGATCGTAGCCGCTCACCGCTGCCCCGTTGGGCGGCAGGTAGACAGGTGGCTGGGCCGCCCAGGCGCTCACCGCGACCGTGAGGCTCGCCAGGGCGGAAAGGAACGCAACACCAAGGCCCATCGAGCCCACTCCCGAAGGTCGCCCTGAGCCTGCCCGATCGGGCCTCGCCTGTCTGTGCCCCTCGGGCTCAGGTCGCCGCAGCGTGATCGGTGGTGAGCCGCTGCGCCAAGGCGGCGATATGTGACGGCCCCAGCCCGCAGCACCCGCCGAGAATGCGGACGCCACGTCGCGCCCAGCCCACGGCCGCGGTCGCGAGGCTCTCGGGATCGATTTCGGTGAAGGTCCAGTCGGGCGAGCGGAAATAGCCCGCCTCCGGATAGGCCATCGCCGGCACGGAGGAGCGGGCCAGCAGCAGATCGAGCGACTCCTCGATGTCCGGCAGCGCGGTGTGCATGATGCCCAAGGCCTGAACCGGTTGCTGCGTCCAATGATCGACGAGCTCCCGGAATGTGGGGCCGTCGTCGCGGTAGCTCACCAGCGTGCCGTCCTGCCGCTTGGCGCTGAGGCCGGCCCAGACCGGCAGGCCCGTAGCGAGCGCCGCCTCCAGCGCCAGCATGCCGTGGTCGACATCCGAAATCATCTCGAGCAGGAGCAGGTCGGCTCCCGCCTCGGCCAGCGTCTCAGCCGTCTCCCGCATGTTGGCAGCCCACGGGATCGCCGCGAGGTCGACATCGGGGTCGCGCTGGTCGGTGCCCTTGCCGACCGGCCGCATGGTCGAGATGGATCCGGCGACCACGACCGGTCGGTCGGCCACCCTCTGCACGGCCTCGCGGGCGATCTCGACCGCGCGCCGCTGCAGCTCACGCGTGCGGCTGCCATATCCCGCCCGCTCCATCAGATGCCGCGCCGAGGCAAAGGTGTTGGTGGTGATCAAGTCGGAGCCGGCGCGGATATAGTCCTCGTGGATGGTGCGAAGCAGATCGGGATGGCTCGCGCTTGCCAGCGCGCACCAAGCGTCGTCGCTCATCGGAGCGCCGCGTCGCTGCAGCTCGGTGCCGGTGGCGCCGTCGAGCAGGACGACGCCGCCCTCGGCGAGCCTGCGCTCGATCGCTCGCATCGCCTCGCGCATCACATCTCTCCATTCACGGCCGCACGACCCGACCGCGCGGAAACGCCCTCAGCCTCGGCCGGACTCCCGCGACCAGCGCACCGCCGGCCGCGATCAGCGCCATGCCGACAATCGCGAGAGGCTCTGGCTGCTCGCCGAAGAACAGATAGCTCCACAGCACCGCGAACGCGACGTAGGCATAGTCAAACGCGCCGACCACGGAGGCCGGCGCCACCTGATAGGCCATCGCCACACCGGTGCCGAAGCACACCATCAGCAGGGCGAGGACGGTCATCACCACCCATTCGCTGGCGCTCATCGTCGCCCAGGGCCCGAACAGGAACGGGTGCGCGGACGCCTGGGCCGTGGGCGCTGGCATCAAGGCCAGCGCCGAGGAAGCCAGCAGGCCCGCCATGAGTAGACCGAGGTTGAGGCCCACCGCCAGGGCGAGCGGCCGCTCAGCCTGGCAGCGCGCGCGGGTGACGATGGCGGCGATAGCATAGAGCATCGCGGCGAGAACCGGCAGCAGCGCCGCCGGCGAGAACGTGTCCGCGCCCGGTTGCAGGACGACGAGCACGCCGGCGAAGCCGAGCATGATCCCAAGCCAGCGTCCCGGCCCGACCGCCTCCCCGATGAAGGCGCGCGCCAGCAGGGCGATGAACATGGGTGCGGTGTAGAATGCCACGGCGGCCGCGGACAGGCTGATCAGCGGCAGCGCCGCATAGTAGGCGATCCACATCACGGTCAGCAGCGCGCTGCGCAGGGCGACCCAACCGACCGAGCGCGGCAGGAGGGGCTCTGCCCCCGCGCGCAGACGCATCACGAGCAAGAGCAGCGGCAGGGCGATCAGGGACCGCAGAACGAAGATCTGCCAGACGGTGAAGCTGGCGCTGGCAAGCTTGATCAGCGCGTCCCCGAACGACATCAGGAACACAGAGGCGACGATCAGCCCGATGCCCAGACCGTAACGCACCGGCTGCATACCCACCTGCTCTGTCCCCATGCGCGGCACATAGCCGGTCTGGGCAGCGCCCAACAGGGCCTTGCCGCACCCGCGCCATAATAACATCAATTGCATGTATTTATGTGAATTCCTTGACTTTCGTGTGTGAAACGCGATTATCCCAGGTCACGGCGTGTGAACTCCGATTCTACGTCCAGAGCGTGTGATGAGCGGCTGATGCGCTTCTTTCCGATCTTCATGGATCTCGACGATCAGCGCGTGCTGGTGGTCGGTGGCGGCGAGCAAGCGGCGCAGAAGCTGCGGCTGCTGGCTCGCACCGGGGCACGTCTGCATGTGTTCGCGACCGAGGTCTGCGACGAGATCGTCCAATGGGCAGCACGGCGCCGGCTCACGCTGGAGCGGCGCCCCCTGCATGCGCGCGATCTCGCGGGCGCGCGCCTGGTCTACGTGGCGCTCGAGGATGCATGCGAGGCGGCTCGGGCCGCGGCGATGGCGCGAGCGGCTGGCGTTCCGGTCAACGCCGTCGACCGGCAGGAGCTGTGCGACTTCATCACGCCGGCCATCGTCGATCGCGACCCTGTGATCGTGGCCGTCGGCACCGAGGGGACGGCGCCTGTCCTCGCCCGGCAGATCAAGGCGCGCCTGGAAGCGATGCTGCCGGCCGGGCTGGGTGGGCTCGCCCGCTGGGCGGCGAGCTTCCGCCAGCGAGCGGCCGAGGCGATAGCCGGGAGCGCGATCCGTCGACGCTTCTGGGACGGTTTCTTCGATGGCCCGGTCGCCAGGGCCTATCTCGCCGGTGACCTCACCACGGCCGGCTCGCTGCTGGAGCGCGAACTCGCGGGCGCTGTCCCGAGCACGGGCCGCGTGAGCCTGGTCGGTGCCGGGCCGGGCGACCCTGACCTGCTCACCGTCAAGGCGGTGCGCGCACTGCAGGAAGCAGACGTCATCGTGGCCGACCGTCTGGTCGGCCCGAGAGTCCTGGACCGCGCCCGCCGGGATGCGCGGCGCATCCTGGTCGGCAAGACCCCGGGCCGGCCGTCGCCGACCCAGGCCGAGATCAACGCCATCCTGATTCGTGAGGCGGCCGCCGGCCATCATGTCGTCCGCCTGAAGGGCGGCGACCCGATGGTGTTCGGGCGCGGCGGCGAGGAGATCGCGGCGCTGCATGCCGCCGGGATCGCGGTGGAGGTGGTCCCGGGCATCACGGCCGCGCTCGGCTGCGCGGCGGCTGCCGGTCTGGCCATCACCGAGCGCGAGCGGCGCCGCAGCCTGACGCTGCTCACCGGGCATGCCAGCGACGGTCCGGCCGAGCATGACTGGGCCGAGCTGGCGCGACCCGGCCGCACCCTCGCGATCTACATGGGCATCGGGGCGGCCGGCCACATTCAGTCCCGGCTGCTCACCGGCGGGATCGAGCCGGGCACGCCGGTGACGGTGGTCGAGAACGGCACCCTCCCGACCCAGAAGGTGGCGACCGGGCAGATCGCCGGGCTCGCCGAGCTGCTGATCGACCAGGGCATCAAGGGGCCCGCCATGATCTTCGTCGGGGCCCACCCGGTGCCCCGCCCCGGCTCGCTTCGACCGACCGCCCGCGACCTGCCGATCCGGCCGCGGGCGCTGTACGAGGAGATCGCCGCATGAGCCAGCAAGTGGTCACCGCCAACCGGCTGATCGACGGCGTCGTCGTGTTTCTCGGCGCACGCGGTTGGGTCGAGCACCTGGAGCGCGCGACCGTCGGCACCTCGGCCGAGGAGGTTCGGGCGCTCGATGCTTTGGGTCGCCAGGGCATGGCGGTCAACGAGGTGGTGGACGCCTACCTGATCGAGGTCGTGGCCGAGGACGGCCGCGTGGAGCCGGTGGTGCTGCGCGAGCGGCTGCGGACGCGGGGGCCGTCGGTCAGGCTGGATCTCGGCAAGCAGGCCGCAAGGGTCGGGGGTGCGCATGTATCGCTATGACGAGTTCGACCGGCAGTTCGTGCTGCAGCGGACCGCGCAGTTCGCCGACCAGGTCGGGCGCCGGCTGAGCGGCGAGCTCTCCGAGGACGAGTTCAAACCGCTGCGGCTGAAGAACGGCCTCTATCTGCAGCTCCACGCCTACATGCTGCGGATCGCGATCCCCTACGGCACGCTGAGCTCGCGTCAGCTGCGGAAGCTCGCCGATATCGCCGAGCGGTACGATCGCGGCTACGGCCACTTCACCACGCGCCAGAACCTTCAGCTCAACTGGCCCGAGCTGAAGGATGTGTCGGCGATCCTCGGCGAGCTGGCCGAGGTCGAGATGCACGCCATCCAGACCTCGGGGAATTGCATCCGCAATGTGACCAGCGATCACTATGCCGGCGTGGCCGCCGACGAGATCGCCGACCCGCGGCCATGGGCCGAGCTGCTCCGGCAATGGTCCACGCTCCATCCCGAGTTCAGCTATCTGCCGCGCAAGTTCAAGATCGCGGTGACGGCTGCGGCCGCCGATCGCGCCGCGGTACGGGCGCACGACATCGGTTTGATCCTGAAGCGCGACGATTCGGGGGCGCTCGGCTTCGAGATCCTGGTCGGCGGTGGCCTCGGCCGGACGCCGATGATCGCCAAGACGGTGCGGGAGTTCCTGCCGGCGGACGAGCTGCTCGCCTACAGCACGGCCATCATGCGCGTCTACAACCGCTTCGGGCGCCGGGACAACAAGTACAAGGCCCGGGTCAAGATCCTGGTCCACGAGCTGGGGCTCGATGCGTTCAAGCGCGAGGTCGAGGCCGAATATGCCGCCGGCGACCATGCCGAGGGCATCGCGATCGCCGCGGACGAGCTGGAGCGAATCCGCGCCTACTTCGCGCCGCCCGCCTATGAGAGCCTGCCCGACCGCGACCTCCTGCACGACCAGCGTGTGCTCAACGTGCCCGAGTTCGCCCGTTGGATCCGGCACAACACCGCCCACCACAAGATGCCCGGCTACGCCATCGTCAATGTCTCGCTGAAGCCGATCGGCGGCATTCCCGGCGACATGACCTCGGAGCAGATGCGGCTCGTGGCGACGCTCGCCGACGAGTTCAGCCACGGCGAGATCCGCGTCACGCACGAGCAGAATCTGGTTCTGCCCTACGTCAAGAAGAGTGACCTGTTCGCGGTCTGGAACCTGCTCGAGGAGTCCGGGCTCGCGACGCCGAACAGCGATCTGATCTCCGACATCATCGCCTGCCCCGGGATGGATTATTGCGCGCTGGCGACCGCGCGCTCGATCCCGATCGCGCAGGCGATCAGCCAGCGCTTCGCCGAGCTCGACCGGCAGGAGCGGATCGGTGAGCTGAAGATCAAGATCTCCGGCTGCATCAACGCCTGCGGCCACCACCATGTCGGCCATATCGGCATCCTCGGCGTCGACAAGCAGGGCAAGGAATTCTACCAGATCACCCTCGGCGGCAGCGCGGACAGCAAGGCCGCGATCGGCAAGATCATCGGCCCGGGATTCGCGGCCGAGGAGGTGCCGGACGCGATCGAGCGGATCGTCGCGACCTATCTCGAGCTCCGTCAGGACGCGGACGAATCGTTCATCGACGTCTATCGCCGCATCGGTGACCGACCGTTCAAGGAAAAGCTCTATGCCACTGCTTAAAGGCAGCGCCTTCGTCGAGGACCGCTGGTGCGCGCTGGCGGATGACGAAGCGTTGCCGGCGGGCGGTGCGGTCATCCTGTCCCTCCCGCGGCTACTCGCGGATGCGGACCGGCTCGTCGCGTTCGCGGGCGAGATCGGCGTCCGACTCGAGCCGGGCGAGCGGGTCGAGCAGATCGAGCCGTGGCTGCCGCGCCTCGGCTTGGTCGCGCTGAACTTCCCCAGCTTCGCCGACGGTCGTGCGTTCAGCACCGCGCGCATCTTGCGCGAGCGCTACGGCTTTGCCGGCGAGGTCCGGGCGGTCGGCGACGTGCAGATCGATCGCTACCAGTTCATGCGCCAGTGCGGATTCGACGCGTTCGAGATCCGGCCCGAGCGCGTGCGGGACCGATGGGCGCGGGCCGAGATCGAGATGGGTCTGACCTATCAGCCGGACTACGCAGAGGCGCGCGGCGCCGAGGCGGTATGGCAGGCGCGTCGGGCACGGTCGGCCCTGGCCGCAGGGTAAGGAGCGCCTTGCCCGAGCCGTCGGCGCTGCTGGCCGGGCTGACCTGCCGCTGTCCCGCCTGTGGGCGGGGGCGACTGTTCCATGGCTATCTGACGCTCCGCTCGCCATGCGAGTCCTGCGGCGCCGATCTGAGCCCCTACGACCAGGACGACGGGCCGGCAGCGTTCCTCATCCTCGCCGTCGGCTTCGTCAACGTGTTCGGCGCGCTCCTGGTCGAGATCCGCTACGCGCCGCCCGCCTGGGTGCACTTCGCGATCTGGCTGCCGCTCAGCATGTTTTTGGTTCTCACGCTGTTGCGGTCGTTCAAGGGCGTGCGCGTGGCGCTGCAACACCGCAACCGGCCGGCGCGCCCAACGTCAGCGGGCGTCGCGGATCACCTGCGCCAGCCGTGAGATCCCGAGCTCGATCTCGGTCGGCGGATTGAGCGAGAAGCTGAGCCGCAAAGCGTTGCGAACCGAGCGGTCCGGATAGAACGCCGCACCTGGGACGAACGCGACGTTCGCGGTCTCGATCGCACGTTCCAACAGCATGGCGGCGTCCATATGCTCGGGCAAGCTCAGCCAGAGGAACATCCCGCCGGCAGGGCGCGTCCAGCGCACCCCGGCCGGCATGGAGGCCTCGAGCGCCCCGAGCATCGTGTCGCGCCGTGTGCGGTAAGCCTCCCGGACCCGGCCGGCATGGCTGGGCACGATCTCCCGCGCCACCGCCAGCATCGCCATCTGATTCAGGCCGCTGGTGTGCAGGTCGCCGGCCTGCTTGATCAGGACCAGCTTCTCGATGACCGGGCGCGGCGCCACGATCCAGCCGATCCGCAGCCCGGGCACAACCGTCTTCGAGAAGGTGCCGCAATAGATCACGCGCCCGCGGTCGATCCCTGCCGCCGCCGAATCGAGCGCGAGCAACGAAGGAAGCGGCTCGTGGTCATAGTAGAGCTGCTCGTAGGCCGCATCCTCGATCACGGGCAGGTCGGGTCCCGCGGCCGTGGCCAACACCGCCTTGCGCTCGTCCATGCTCATGGTGCGGCCGCTGGGATTGGCGAAGTCGGGCATGAGATAGGCGAGCTTCGCCGGCTGGCCCGCCCCTTCCGGAAAGGTCCCGTACTCCGCCTCGTAGGCGGTGAACGCCTGAAGCGCGCCGAGATAGGTCGGCCG
>JBGAKU010000247.1:0-8254 GCA_044224255.1 Geminicoccaceae bacterium | reverse complement strand
GTGCTGATCAACATCACCGGCGGCCTCGACATGACCCTTTACGAGGTCGACGCCGCCGCCAACCGGATCCGCGAGGAGGTGGATTCGGACGCCAACATCATCTTCGGCTCGACCTTCGACAACTCGCTGCAGGGCCGGATGCGGGTGTCGGTGGTGGCGACCGGCATCGATTTGCCGGCGGAGCGTGTCGCCCCGGCGCAGGTGGCCGCGCAGGAGCCGGTCACCGAGCTGCCGCGCGTCTCCGCCGGCCCGTTCCGCTTTCAGCCGCAGCGGGTGCAGCCGGTACCTTACCCCACCCAGGCAAGCGCGGTCTCGCGCCGCCCGCTCGAGCTCAGCCCCGCCGCGCATCTGCGCGCCGCGACCGAGCCAGTGGCCGAGGCCGAGCCCGAGGCGCTGGGTATCGAGCCCTCCGCGCCGCCGGTCCACCTACAGCGCGTCGAGGATCGTCCATCCTCGAACCTGTTCACACGGGTACGGGAGTTCGCCTTCACCCGCTCGGCGGAGCGACCGGTCGAGCGGCATCCGCCACGCTTCGGCGGACCACGCCCTCAGAGCGAGGGGCAGCCGGGCCTTTCGGGCAATCTCGACGAGATGGGCGACATCCCGACCTTCCTGCGTCGCGAGCGGGAGCGCGTCGAGAGCTGAGCGCCGGAGCTGATGCGGCACGCCAACTCTGTACCGTAACAAAGCGTAAGAACATGTGACTTGTTGGCGCCTGCCACCCCGGGCAAACGGGTTGGCGGGCGCTTCTGTCTCTGCGGCCGCGAGGCAGGATCACCCCGTCCAGCGGTCGTGGGCAAGCGGCCGGCGGTATGGGCGCGGCGGAACTCGAACCCGGTGGTGCGAAGCTCCGACGGATGCGACAGCAACGGACGCTTCAACAGGTCATCGGCTGCGCCGGCGTCGGTCTCCACAGCGGCGCCCGCGTAGCCCTGACCCTCCGCCCTGCGGCGGAGGATACCGGCATCCGGTTCCGCCGCGTCGACCGCCCGGACGCGCCCGCCATCCTCGCCCATCCCGGCAATGCCGATACGGTCGACGGCATGACCTGCCTGCGCAATGCGGCAGGTGGATCGGTGCGGAGCGTCGATCACCTCCTGGCTGCCATCGCCGCCTGCGAGCTCGACAATCTCCTGGTCGAGCTCAGTGGCCCGGAGGTGCCCGCGATGGACGGCACGCCGCGGCCGTTCATGCTGCTCTTGGAGTGCGCCGGGATCGTCGAGCAGTGCCGGCCCGCGCCATGGCGCGAGGTCGCGCGGCACGGGAAGACGCCCGCGCCGTGGCGCTCGAGGCTCTGGCGGGGTTGGCGCTGATTCCGGCGGTCGTCTCCGGCCACTATGTCGGGCGGGCCGGTGGCCCCGTTCAGTGCGACATCAGCACCGGCAGCGACATCTGCGACAGGATCTCCCGGGTGGCGCCGCCCAGCACCAGCTCGCGCATGCGGGAATGGCCGTAGCCGCCCATGACCAGGAGATCGGCCTGCTCCTCGGCGACCTGCGCCAGGATCGTGTCGGCGATGCCCCCCGAGGCGGTCACCTGCTTGACCCGCGGCTTCGCGCCATGGCGGGTCAGGAAGGCGCACAGCCCTTGCCCGGGGCCCTCGCTGTAGCGTCCCGAGGCACGATGCGCGTCGACCGTCAGGACCACGACGTCCTCGGCGAGCTTGAGCAGGGGCACCGCGTCCCCGGCCGCCCGTGCCGCCTCGCGCGAGCCGTCCCACGCCACGAGCGCGCGCTTCGGTGGCAGCTGGCCCGCCCAGGCCGCCGGTACGACGAGCGCCGGCCGGCCGGTATCCATGAACGCGGCCTCGGTCAGGCTGGCCTGGTCGGCATCGGTGCCGGCCCCCACCACCACCAGATCCGCACGCCGACCCTGGCGGGCCAGGATCGCGGGCAGCTGGTCGATCGATGCCGTGTCGCGGCGGGTCTCGAGCTGGACCCCCTCGGCCGCGGCCAGCGCCGAGAGCGCCTGCAGCCGCTGGTCGGCCTCGCTCTCGAGGCCGGCGAGGTACTCGCGGACGAAGTCCTCGGGCAGGTGCCTGCCGACCTGAACCCGCATGAGCGGCTCGGCGACCAGATAGAGCGCGCTGACATGCGCCTTGGTCGCCGCGGCGATGCCGAGCGCCGCCTTGAGGCGCGCCTCGCTGTCCGTGGAGGAATCGACGAGGACCAGGATCTCGGTGATCGCCATGACGGCTACTCCTGAAAGGCTTCCTCGCGCCTGGCGCGGATGTTGGGCAGGAGAACCACGACCAGAAGCGCGAGCGAGATGAGGAGGAGCACCAGGCTCAGCGGGTGCGTGACGAACACCGACGGGTCGCCGCGCGAGATGATCATGGCGCGGCGCAGATTCTCCTCGAGCATGGGACCCAGCACGAAGCCCAAGAGGAGCGGTGCCGGCTCGAAGTCGAGCTTGATGAACACATAGCCGAGCAGCCCGAACATCGCCATGGCGTAGACGTCGAACGGGTTGTTGTTCGTGCTGTAGGCGCCGATGGCGCAGAACGCGATGATCGCCGGGAACAGCAGGTGATAGGGGATGGTGAGCATCTTCACCCACATCCCGATCAGCGGCAGGTTCAACAGCACCAGCATCAGGTTGCCGACCCACATCGAGACGATCAGGCCCCAGAACAGGGCCGGGTCGTCAGTGACCACGTTCGGGCCAGGCGTGATCCCCTGGATGATCATGGCGCCGATCATCAGCGCCATGACCGGATTAGACGGGATGCCGAGTGTCAGCATCGGGATGAAGGAGGTCTGGGCGCCGGCATTGTTGGCGCTCTCGGGTGCGGCCACGCCCTCGATCGCACCCTTGCCGAACTGGGCGCTGTTCTTCGACAGGCGCTTTTCCAGCGTGTAGGCGGCGAAGCTCGACAGCATCGCTCCGCCGCCCGGCAGAATGCCGAGGACCGAGCCGAGACCAGTGCCGCGCAGGACCGGGCCGGCCAGCCGTTTGACGTCCTCCCAGGACAGCAGCAGCCCCTCGACGTGCTTGACCATCACGCTGCGGGTGTGTTCGTGCTCGAGATTGCGGATGATCTCGCCCAGGCCGAACACGCCCATCGAGAGGGCGACGAAATTCAGCCCGTCGGCGAGCTCGGGCAGGTCGAAGGTGTAGCGCGGGGTGCCGCTCTCGACGTCGGTGCCGACCAGGCCGAGGAGCAGGCCCAGCACGATCATGGTGAACGCCTTGAGCAGCGAGCCCGAGGCCAGGGCCACCGAGGCCACGAGGCCCAGCACCATCAGCGAGAAATATTCGGCGGGCCCGAACTGCAGGGCGACGTTGGCCAGCGGCGGCGCGAACAGCGCGAGGATCAGGGTCGCGACCGAGCCGGCGAAGAAGGAGCCGAGCGCCGCGGTCGACAGCGCCTTCCCGGCTCGGCCCTGCTTGGCCATCTGGTAGCCGTCGATGGCGGTCACCACCGACGAGCTCTCGCCGGGCAGATTGATCAGGATCGCCGTGGTCGAGCCGCCATACTGCGCGCCGTAGTAGATGCCGGCCAGCATGATCAGCGCCGAGACCGGCGGCAGCGAGAAGGTCAGCGGCAGCAGCATGGCGATCGTGGCGACCGGCCCCAGGCCGGGCAGCACGCCTACGGCCGTGCCGAGCAGGCAGCCGGTGAAGGCGTAGAGCAGGTTCCAGGGCGACAGCGCGGTCTCGAAGCCCAGACCGAGATTGGCGAGCAGTTCCATGGCGGGCCTCCTACTGCGCGGGCGCGGTGGATGCGGGTGCGGGTGCGGGTGCGGCCGCCGGGGCCGTCGCCGGGGGCGGCGACCAGTAGCTCGCGCTGAGCCATGGTCCCACCATCGGCAAGGGCAGGCCCAGCGCGCGGACGAACAGGAAGGTGCAGAAGGCGGAGATGCCGAGCGCGAGCGGTATCGCGGTGCGAAGGCTGCGGTAGCGGCTGGCCCAGGCCGAAGCCAGCACGACGATCACCAGGACCGGCGCCAGGCCCAGCCCGCGCAGGGTGAGGCCGAAGATGATCACTGGGACGACGATCAAGGCGATGCCGACCCAGGGGATGCTGCCGACGGCACCCTCGGTCGGGGGCTTGCGCCAGGCGATCGCCACCATGGCTGCACCCAACAGCATCATCAGCACCGACAGGATGGTCGGGAAGTAGCCCGGCCCCATCCGGAACGAGGTTCCCATCTCCAGCTCGCGCCCGAACAGGAAGAACCCTGCCCCGATCGCCACCACCAGCAATCCGCCCACGACGTCGCGCGGCTTCTCCATCCCGGTCACCGCAACCTCCCCTCTATTTGGCCGTGGTGGCTGGCACGTATCCTCGGCGGCGTGCCTGCCCCTCTTCTCAGTCGGCGCAAATGCCCGCAGCCTTGATCACTTCCTGCCAGCGGGCAATCTTCGTCTGCACGAATTGCTCAATCTGCAGCGCGCCGGCGAGACGATCGACGACCGGCTGCGGCGTGCCGGCCGGGCCAGCAGCAGGCTCCATTTGTTTGCCTCCGCGTTCGCCAACCCGGTCTCGGCCATGGTTGGCACGTCAGGTAGAGCAGCGACGCGCTCGCGCCGCAATATGGCGAGCGAGCGCACCAAGCCCGCCGCGTTCTTGGCCGACCCGGCACCTCGTAGCCGACGCGCGGCTGAAGCGGGTCGGGCGCAACGCAATCGCGCCGGTGCCCGAGCCGTGATCCGCCGGGGCCTCGATCCGGCCCCGCTCAGTCGGCGTAAACCCCCGCCGCCTCGATGATCGGCTGCCAGCGCGCGATCTCGCTCTTGAGCTGCGCGTCGAGCGCCGCCGGCGTCGCATCCTCCTTGCTCGCGGGCTCGGTGCCGAGGTCGGCGAAGCGCTCGATCACCTTGGGATCGGCAAGCGCCCCCTGCAGCGCGGCGGCCAGCTTCTCGATCACCTCGGGCGGCGTGCCCGCGGGCGCGTAGAGGCCGTGCCAGATGCCGACCTCGAAGCCCGGCAGGCCCGATGCATCCAGGGTCGGCAGGTCGGGCAGGGATGGCACCGGCGTCTTGCTGGTGACCGCGTAGGCCTTGATCTTGCCGCTCTTGATCTGGCCCGAGGTGTTGGTGGTCTGATCGCACATCAGATCGACCTGCCCACCCATCAGGTCGGTCATGGCCGGCCCGGTGCCTTTATAGGGCACGGTGGTCATCGGCACGTCCAGCGCGTCCATGAGCAGCATGCCGCACAGATGCGAGGCCGAGCCGACGCCGGCATTGGCCAGCGTCACCTGGTCCTTATTCTCTTTGATATAGGCGATCAGCTCCTCGACCGTGCCCGGCGGGAAATCGTTCCGCGCGACAAGCGTCATCGGCACGTCGGTGACCAGCCCGATACCGGCGAACGCCTCGCCGGGCTTGTAGGGCAGCTTGCGGTACAGGGAGGCGCTCGTCGCCTGGCCGATGTGGTGCAGCAACAGCGTGTAGCCGTCGGGATCGGCCTTGGCGACGCGTGCCGCGCCGAGGGTGCCACCGGCGCCGCCGACGTTCTCGATCAGGACCTGCTGCCCGAGAGTGCGGGTCATCGGCTCGGCGACCAGGCGGGCCACGGTGTCGGTCGGGCCGCCGGCTGCGAACGGCACGATTACGGAGATCGGGCGCTCCGGATAGCCCTGCGCGAACGCGGCGGGCGCGAGCAGCAGGGAAACGGCTGTGGCGAGAAGGCTGCGGCGCAGCATCTATTTGCCTCCCATGACGGCTTCGTTGCTTGCGAGTTGCGATTCGACAAGCACGCTGCGGCATGGGGGTCAAGCAAACCTTGGAGCGGGCCGGCTTGCCCAGAGGCCTCGCCATCCTCCTCGCGGCGGTCCTTCCGCTCGCCGGTTGCGGCCGCAGCGAGCCACCGCCCCGCATCCCGCCGTCCGGGCCCATGTCCGGCCCGGCCTGCGTCCGCTACCTCGCCGAGCGCGGCGTCGTGGTGCGGCCCTGGCAGGGCGGCACGCGCGCCTGCCCGGTCGACACGCCCCTGCGCGCGGCCGGCGGGCGACTTGTCCGATTCACACCGCCCCTGGAGACGAGCTGTGGCACCTTGGTCGCCTGGCTCGACTTCGAGGGCGAGCTCGCCCGCGTGGGCCAGTCGACCATGGGCAGCCCGGTCGTCGGAGTGCGCCACTACGGCAGCTTCGCCTGCCGGCGCATGACGGGCAATGCCGGCCGCCCGAGCCTCCACGCGCAGGCGCGCGCCATCGATCTCGCCGCGTTCGTGCTGGCGGACGGGCGCGTGGTGACGGTCCTCGACGGTTGGAGCGGGCCGTCCGACCAGCGCCGCTTCCTGCGCGCCGCCGCGGCGGCGGCCTGCCGCCGATTCGGCGTGGTCCTCACTCCCGACAGCGATCGGTCTCATCGAGATCACATTCATGTCGATCTCGGTCCCTGGCGCCGTTGCGACGTCTGATCAGCCCTTGCGGTAAATCGTTTTTCATGCGCTAACGGTCTAGCATCCGCGTCCCCGGCGGCCTTTGTTCTCCTCCCGGTCGAGTGCCATGAACGAGAAGCTTCACCTTATTGTTGAAGTCGAGCTGGAGCAGCCGCGTCTTGCCGGGGGTCGCCGTCCGCACGGCGACGACCGCGTCGCGGCCGTCGCGCAGGCGATGGTCACGCAGATCCTGCCGGCGCTCGCCGAGGAGGCGGGGCTCGACAAGGAGCGGCTCGCCCGTGCGGTTCTGGCCGAGCTCGGCTACGATCTGGGCCGCTCGCACGGGCCCGCCGTGGCGATGGACGCGCTCGCGGTGGCGACCGAGCGGTTGCGCGACGCCGTGGTCGCCGGTGACGGCAAGGTGGTGCGTCTGCCGACCGCCAACGTGCGCGGGCCGCGCACGATCCAGTGAGCGTGGTCGGCTAGCGGCGACGCCGGCGCGGCGGCAACCCCAGCCGCCGCCAGTAGCGGCCGACCTCGAGGTGCAGGAACGAGGCCGACCAGCCGAGCAGGATCAGCCCGTTCAGCGGCTCGAAGCTGGCGATCAGCCGCATCGGCCCGGTCGGGATGATGTCGCCGAAGCCGAGCGAGGTGTAGGTCTCGGCCGAGAAGTAGAGAAGCTCCAATCGGCTGCCATCGACGTCGCCGGCCAGATGGCCGAGATGGAGGACGTCGACGGCGACGGCGATGGCTGCCGTGTAGAGCCCGATCTCCGCGAGGTGGAGCAGCAGGATACCGACGGCCACCGCGAGCACGACGATCCGCGCACGACCGTCGGCGATCCGCGCGGCGACGATCCCGATGCCGAGCAGCCCGACCTCGTGCATGGCCAGCGTCGTGAGGCTGGTCGCGAAGCAGAGCAGGATCACCTTGCCCATGGCGCCACCTCCGTCTGCCGGTAGACGGAGGTCTCTAGCAAGCGCGGCCCTGGCCCAACAGGCGCGGGACGTTAAGGCTCAGGCCATCTCGGCCCGACCCCGGCGGGCGAGGCGCGGCCCCATGATGCCGAGATAATGCTGCACGACGGCCGCGGCGGCGATCGCGGTGATGTCGGCATGATCGTAGGGCGGCGCCACCTCGACCACGTCCATGCCGCGCCAGTCGACCGGCGCCAGCCCCCGCAGGAGCATCAGGAGCTGCGCCGAGCTCAGGCCGCCCGCTACCGGCGTGCCGGTGCCCGGCGCGTAGGCGGGGTCGAGGCAGTCGATGTCGACCGTCAAGTAGGCAGGGCCGTCCCCGACGCGTGCCAGGACCCGCTCGATCGTCCGGGGAATACCCTCCTCGTGGACCGCGTAGGCATCGAGGATGGCGATGCCGCAGTCCTCGGGCGCGTGGGTGCGGATGCCGACCTGGACCGAGCGGGCCGGGTCGATCAGCCCGGCACGCACCGCGCGGGCGACGAAGGTCCCGTGGTCGAGGCGCTCGCCGTCGTCGTCCCAGGTATCCTGGTGCGCGTCGAGCTGGACCAGCGCCAGGGGCCCGTGCTTGGCGGCGTGTGCCTGCAGCAGGGGCCAGGTGACGAAGTGATCGCCGCCCAGCGTGACGAGATGCACGTCACGGTCGAGGATCGCCGCCGCCTGCGCTTGGATCGTCGCCGGAATCTCGGCATGTCGGCCATAGTCGAACGCGCAGTCGCCATAGTCGATCACCGCGACCTCGGCGAACGGGTCGCGATGGAATGGATATTGCGGGTCGCCGCACAGGATCGCCGAGGCGCGGCGGATCGCCTGCGGGCCGAAGCGGGCGCCCGGCCGGTTGGTCACGGCGGTGTCGAGGGGCACCCCCCAGACGGCCACGTCGATCCCGGCCAGGTCGCGGCTGTAGCGCCGGCGCATGAACGACAGGGCCCCGGCATACGCGACC
>JBGAKU010000246.1:0-8653 GCA_044224255.1 Geminicoccaceae bacterium | reverse complement strand
AGGGTGCCCACGAAGCTGCCGATGCACAGCCCGAGCGCCGCCCCGACCCCGGCCAGCGCGAGCACGGTGGTCGTGGCGGTTCCTTACGGCCCGCTCGGCGCGGGCGAGAGGCCGTAGGGATCGCCCATCACCTCACCGTTGGGCCGCAGCAGTGGCTGGGGGTAGGGCGAGGGGGCCGGCGATTGGCGCGGCGCTGGCGCGATCGGCCCAGGCGGCGGCATGAATCCCTGGCTTTCAGGGCGCAGCGACTGCAGACGAGAGCGTAGCTCCTCGCTGACGTCGCGCGCATCCTCGGGATTGCGGATCACGCGGGGCGTCAGGAACACGATCAGCTCGGTGCGCGTGTTGACGTTCCGCGTCGAGCCGAACAGGTTGCCGACCACCGGAATCTCGCCGAGCAGCGGCACCCGGTCCTGGCCTCGCTCCTCCTGATCCTGGATCAGGCCGCCGAGCACCACGGTCTGGCCGCTCTGCACGTTGACCTTGCTCGTGATCTTCCGCTGAATGAAGGTTGGCGTGAGGCTGTTGGCGGCAGTGGCGCTGGTCTGGTCGACCCGGCTGACCTCCTGCGCGATCTCGAGCGAGACCGCCTGATTGGAATTGATGCGTGGGCGCACCTGCAGGATGACGCCCGTATCGCGATACTCGATCTGGTTCAGGATGTTCGAATCGGACTGCAGGCTCTGCTGCTGCGCGGTCTGCACGGGGACTTCCGAGCCGACCGTCAAGACCGCCTCGCTGTTGTCCTGGACCACCACCGACGGGGCCGACAGCACCTTGACGTCGGTCAACCGTGCCAGGGCGTCGATCGTGATGTTGTTGTTGCCCGGGGTGAAGACGAAGTTCAGCCCCGGAATCTGGGTGGCCGGGCTGGTGATCGCCCCGGCCAGGCTGTTGACGAAGCCGCCGCGGAAACTGCCGTTCTCCAGGAAGTACTGGACGCCGTAGCGCAGGGTGTCGTTGAGCGTCACCTCGGCGATCGTGGCCTCGATCAGGACCTGCCAGGGTGCCGTGTCGATGCGCAGCAGGGTGGCCTCGATCCGATCGTACTCGTCGGGCTTCGCGCGGATCAGCAGGGAGTTGTTGGCCTTGCTCGCGACGACCTTGACCGGGCCCGAGCTCGTCTCGGTCGCTTCCTGCGTCTGCTGCTGTTGTTGCTGCGTCCCGCCGGCGGCACCCGCACTCTCGCCCAAGCCCGCCTCGCCGTCCTCGCCGAAGGGCTGCGCGGAGCCCAGGGTGGCGCTGGCGGCCGCGAGGCTCGGTCCCGTCTGGGCCGAGGCGGGGCCCGCGCTGAACGCCTCGTTCAGAAGCTTGGCGACGTCCTCCGCCGCGGCGTGCTTGAGATTGTAGACATAGAACTGCGATTCCGCCGCCTGGCCGCGGTCGAGACGGCCGACCCAGCCGCCGATCTCGCGGATCTGGTCGGGATCGCCGGCGATCGCGAGTATCGCGTTCATCCGCGCGAGCGGCACGAACCGAAGCAGGGACGGCTCCGCACCCGTCGGATCGAACGGCGCGAAGATGGCCTGCAGCTCGGGGATGACGGCCTCGACATTGGCACGCTGCAAGGGGAACAGGCCGATCGACTTCCCGGCCATCCAGTCGACGTCGAGATCGGCCAGGGTCTCGACGACGTTCTGGCGCTCGACCGCGGTGCCGCTGAACAGGATCGCGTTGCGGCCGGGATCGATGCGGATGTCCTCGGGCGAAGCCACCAGCGGCTGGATGAACTGGGCGGCCGAGGTCGCCGAGATGTTGCGCAGCGGCACGATCGTGATGCCGTAGCCCGGCCGGACCTGCACCGGGCGTCCGCCCAAGGGGATCACCTGCGAGCTGCCGATCGCGGCATCCACCGGCATGATCCGGTAGGAGGTGGGACTCGTCTCGACCAGCGTCGCGCCGTTGGCGCGCAGCACGGTCTCGAGCACGGCGAGCAGATCGCTGTCGGACATGGGGGCCGCGGTCGACAGCGTGACCTGGCCCTGGATGTCATTGTCGACCGTATAGCTCCTGTGGAGGATGTCGCCGAGGATGACCTTGATGACGTCGCGGATCTCGGCATTGTCGAAGTTCAGCTGCACGCCTTCGGCGCTCCGCTGCGCCGCCGCTGCAGGCGGGCGGACGCTGGGCGGGCGGCCGTTGTAGATCTGAGCCTGGAGAGGCGCCTCCTCCGGCTGCGCCGGGCCGACGCTGCCGCCCGGCCGTGCGCCGGCCGGCACCGGTGGCGGCGGCTCGAACGAGAGATTGCGGACCGACTCGGAGACGTCGGACCGTGGCGACGGCTCGATGCAACCGGTCAGCAGGCAGGCGAGCAACAGGATCGCTTGGTATCTGCGGTGGGGGCCCACGAACTTCCTCGGCAGCTGCTCGGTCCCTGCTCTGTCCGGCCTATCCTGCCGAAGGCGGCAGGCGACCAGATCTCCGCACCGATCGATGCGCCGCGGGACCCTAGTGTCGCTCGTCGTGTTGGTAAACCGTGCCTTGAACACAGCGATGGACGTTCCGGCCGGCTGGTTGTTCCCCTAACTATTTTTCACTCGTCAGTTGCGCGACCGCCGCGAACCGCAGCCGGACATAGTCCGCCGTCCAATTACCTGCGTGATCGCAGAGGACTGGCTCCAGCAGGGCGACCGCCTCCTCGAGCAAGGCCGGCCGATCCTCGAGCGGAACAAGGGCCAGGAACGGGTTGGCGAACACGCCGAGCCAGGCTGCCATGCCCGTCGGCAGGGGCGTCGGTCGCGGAATGAGCCCGATCGACTGGACGGCGAAGCCGTGGCGCTCCAGCCGCGCGCGGTATTCCTGCGGCGTCGGGAAATACCAGGGGTGGCTGGCCCGGCCATCGACGCCCCGCCGGGCCAGGACGGCGAGCAGCGCCACGCTGATCGCCGCGACGTTGCCGTGACCGCCGAACTCGCCCACGAAGCGGCCGCCGGGCCTGAGCGACCGGGCCACGCCGGCGACCACGGCGTCGGGATCGGACTTCATCCAGTGCAACGCCGCGTTGGAGAACACGGCGTCGAACTCCTGCGCGAAGGACAGGCCGGCACCGTCGGCGAGCCTTGCGTCGACACCCCGCTCGCGGGCGGCGCGCACCATGTCGGATCGGCGTCGACGCCGATCACCTCGCAGCCGAGCTCGGCGAGCCGGGCGGTCAAGGCACCGTCGCCGCAGCCGAGATCGAGGATCCGCTCGCCGGGGCGCGGCGCCAGCAGCTCGACCACCGGCATCCCCAGCTCGGCGACGAAGCGGGCCTGAGCCGCATAGCGGCTCGCATCCCAGTCCTGGCCTGCGGCCGGCGATTGCATGGAAACATCTCCTATGATATAGGCTTTCAAGCCTATGATAGAGGTCGACCGCTCATGCCGCCTGTGCTGCGCCGTGGTTCCCAGGGTCCGGCCGTCGAGCTGCTCCAGCAGCGGCTCAAGGCCGCCGGCTTCTCGCCGGGCCGGGTCGACGGCTCGTTCGGCCGGGCCACCGAGACCGCCCTGACGGCGTTCCAGCGCAGCCAGGGCCTGCTTGCAGACGGCGTGGCCGGCCCGGTGACCTGGCGCCGGCTCGCAGGCCTCGGCGAGGGCGAGGTGCGCGACCTGTCGGGCCGGGTCGATGTCGCCCTAGTCGCCGAGCTCTTTCCGTACACGCCCATACCACCCATCCGACGCCACCTGCCGGCGGTCCTGGCCGGGCTGCGGACGTTCGGCCTCGTCGACAAGCCGATGCTGCTCATGGCGCTGGCCACCATCCGCGCGGAAAGCGAAGGCTTCGCCCCGATCGAGGAGCAGGTGTCGCGGTTCAACACCTCCCCCGACGGCGAGGAGTTCGACCTCTACGACCACCGGCGCGACCTCGGCAATCTCGGCCCACCGGACGGCCGCCGGTTCTGCGGCCGCGGCTTCGTGCAGCTCACCGGCCGGGACAACTACCGCCGCTACGGCGAGGCGATCGGCTTCGGCCACGATCTCGTGTCGGAGCCGAATCGGGCGCTCGAGCCCGTGACGGCGGGCCGCCTTCTAGCAACGTTCCTGGCGGACCGGCAACGGCCGATCAAGGAGGCGCTCCTCGAAGGCGATCTCGCCCGCGCCCGGCGGCTGGTCAATGGCGGCCGCCACGGCCACGATCGATTCGCGGCAGCCTACCGGGCCGGCGACGCATTGTTGGACGATGCGGTCTGGTCGAGTGTCGGTCGACAGGAGGCCGCCTAGCCAAAGATGGCCATGCAGTACGTCTAGCTCGGATGGCGGGCCAAACTCACCATCTCTTGGTTCTTCCGAGCGGCATCGATGATCCAGGTCCGAAAAGCTTCGACCTTCGGTAGAGCGGCCTTCTCGGGGCGGCATATGAAATAGTACCCGCCCAGCTTCGGCAACGCCAGGGATGGCTCGAACGGTATGACGAGAGCGCCGCTGTCGACGTGGGATGCAGCGAACATTGGATTGTCGAGGGCGACGCCGAGGCCGGCGATGGCCGCTTCCAGCGCCAGGTCGGCGCGGTTGAAGCGCAGTCCGCGGTGCACATCCGCGTCCTCCACGCCCGCTGCCTCGAGCCACATGGCCCAGGTCACGAGCTTGGTCTCGGTGTGGATGAGGGTGTGCCGCGCGAGGTCGGCGGGCGTATGCAACGGTGTCGTGCCAGCGCGAAGGGATGGGCTGCACAGTGGCACCATCCTTTCTTCAAGCAGCCTGTCGATCACGAGACCGGACCAATCGCCCCGGCCGTAGGCGATGGCGGCATCGATATCGTCGGCCACCATCCCGGCGAAATCCACCGTCGCGCGGACGCTCAGGTCGACGTCCGGCTGTTCATCGAGAAATGCCTTGAGCCGTGGCATCAGCCACACTCGAGTGAAAGTCGGCATGCTCGCGACCGTGACCAGATCGGCCCGCTTGCGCGCTGAGACTTCGCGTGTGGCCGCGCTGATCGCGTCGAAGGCGCGGGTAAGTGGCGCGAGGTAGGCGACGCCCGCATCCGTCAACGTCAGGCGTCGGACGCGGCGGTGGAACAGCTTGACGCCGAGATGCTCCTCCAACGCCGCGACGGCATGGCTAACCGCAGATGGCGTCACATGCAGCTCGTCTGCTGCCAGCTTGAAGCTGGCGCGCCGCGCGGCCGCCTCGAAGGCGCGCAGCGCGGTCAGGGGAGGGAGCGAGCGTTTCGTCTGCACGACAACCGAGCTGAATTCAGTTCACTCATGGAATGAGAAACCATCGTTTGTCAAGGCCGAACGTCGGCCTGTATTTTCAAACTGCCAAAGAGGAAATATCCTCGCAGGAAAGTTCTTGCGAGATCAGATGAAGGCAACCGCCAGCATCACGATGCGACTCTCACGCTGAGTCAGATTCATCCGAAATCCGCAGGCGATGTCGTGGAAGCCGATCCTCACCTTGGCGCACTCAAGCCAACGCGAATGAAAGGTACTCAGATGAGGAAGACCACACGGTTGAAGCAGCTGCTCGCGAACCAGAAGCTGCTGATGGCACCCGGCGCCTACGACGTGCTCAGCGCCAAGGTGATCGAGATGGCCGGGTTCGACGCCGTGTACATGACCGGCTACGGCACCTCGGCCAGCATCCTCGGCCAGCCCGATGTCGGGCTATTGACGATGAACGAGATGGTCGAACACGCCCGCAACATCGCCCAGGCCGTGGACGTCCCGGTGCTGGCGGACGGCGACACCGGCTACGGCAACCCGCTCAACATCCGCCGGACGGTCAGCGAGTACGAGCGGGCCGGGGTCTGCGCCATTCAGCTCGAGGACCAGGTCTTCCCCAAGCGGTGCGGGCACATGCTCGGCCGCAAGGTGATCGCGACGGAGGAGATGGTCCAGAAGATCAAGGCGGCGACCGACGCTCGCCGGGACGAGGACTTCGTCATCATCGCCCGGACCGACGCGCGCACCAGCTTCGGCCTCGAGGAGGCGCTCCGTCGCGGGCAGGCCTACCGCGAGGCTGGGGCCGACGTGATCTTCATCGAGTCGCCCGAGAACGTCGACGAGCTCAAGGCGATCAACGAGGCTTTCCGCGGCACGCCGACGCTCGCCAACATGATCGAGGGCGGCCGCACCCCGGTGCTCCCGGCCGAGGAGCTGGAGGCGCTCGGGTTCGCGCTCGCCATCTACCCGACCGGCCCGCTCTACGCCGCGACCAAGGCGGTCAAGGACTACATGGCGGAGCTGAAGGCCGCCGGGACCACGATGGGCCGGATCGACCGGATGATCCCGTTCGAGGACTTCAACCAGCTCATCGGCCTGCCCGAGTACGTCCGGCTCGAGGAGCGGTACCGGGTCTGACCCGGTTCGCACAGGCAACTCCAAGTCCGTGAGGTTGAACATGAACTACTTGCGTCGACGCCTTCTCGGCACGGCAGTGGCCGTTGCCACGTCTCTCGCGTGCCTCGGCTTTCTCCCATGTGACGTAGCAGCCGAGGACTATCCCACCCGTCCGGTGACCCTGGTGGTGCCCGCGGCGGCAGGCGGGACCACCGACATCGTGGCGCGCCTCATCGCAGAAGGCATGACGAAGGAGCTGGGCCAGCAGTTCATCGTCGACAACAAGGGCGGCGCCAGCGGCAACATCGGCATCCGCACCGTCGCCCGTGCCGAGCCGGACGGCTACACGCTGCTGCTGACTTTCTCCGGCTACCAGGTCACCAATCCGGCGCTGTTCAAGAAGCTGGATTGGGACCCGGTCGAGAGCTTCGTCCCCGTAGCGCTGACGGCCAAGTCACCCTTCCTCATCGTCGCCAGGAAGAATCTTCCAGCCAATACCCTGCAGGAGTTCATCGCCTACGCCAAGGAGAAGCCGGGCGAGGTGACCTACGCCTCCTCGGGCCAGGGCTCGCTGCAGCAGATCGGCGCCGAGCAACTGCAACAGCTCACCGGCACCAAGATGGTGCACGTCCCCTACAAGGGGGCCGGGCCGGCGATGATCGATCTGCTGGGGGGCGTGGTCGACATCTACATCACCTCGCCGCCTTCCGCGGCCGGGCATCTCAAGAACGGCGGCGTGAAAGGCCTGGCCATGGCGGCGCCGGAGCGGCACCCGATGCTGCCGGACATCCCGACCACTGCGGAAGCGGGCGTGCCCGGCCTTGAGCTGGTGTCCTGGTATGCGGTCTACGCACCGGCTGGCACGCCGCAGGACATCGTCGACAAGCTCGCTGGCGCCGTGGAGAAGGTCGCGACCAGCGCGGACTACAAGCAGAAGATCCTGGAACAGGGCGCCTATGCAACCTTCATGGGCCCGAAAGAGCTTGGCGAGTTCACCAAGACCGAGCTCGCCTATTGGGGCGAGGTCATCAACAAGGCCGGCATCACTCTCGACCAGTGAGGCGAGGACCGATCACGCTCAACGGCCGGCAAGCCTCTAACCGGGGCTCGCCGGCCACGATTCATGCGAGCCCATGCGCGTCCATGGCCCGGGCCACTACCGTAGTGACCTGCGCATCAGCGGTCGTTCTGCGTTGCCTCAAGCGCCCGCGCCCGCGCGGTGACGGCTGCGATGGATGCGAACCCGGCGGCGCCGACGACGAGCTCGCGCGCAAGCTGCAGATTGCGGCGCTCGCAGGCGGCGCGGCGCTCGGGGTCCTCGATCCGCTCGAAGTCGATGTTGTGGGCGAGGCCGAGCGTACGGCGAATCATGGCGGTGCCGGCGAAGCCGAGGGCATCGCGGAACAGCTTGCCGATATAGTCGGACTGCGCCTGGCGCAGCGAGGCCCGGCCGTCCGGGCCATCGAACAGGGGTGCCGGATAGCCGTCGCCGGTCGGATAGGCCGTCCACAGCTCGACGAAGCGCCGGGCGAACCCGGTCCAGACCGCCTCGGTGGTGGCCAGGATCCAGTCTCGATAGTCGTCGCGCTCGCCCGGTGCGCGCTCGTGACCGCGCTGGCTGAAATGGCACAGCAGGAGGTTGCCCAGGAGCTTGCCGACGTCGAAGCCGATCGGGCCCATCACCGCGAACTCGGGATCGATCACCTTGGTGTCGTCCGCCGTCACCATGATCGATCCGGTGTGCAAATCGCCGTGCAGCAGCGCCTGCGCCTCACCCAGGAACTTGAGCTTGAGGGCGGAGACCGCCTGCTTCAGCGCCGCGTCGCCGCGGATCTCGGCGGCGACGTCGTCGAGCTGCGGGCTGGTCCACCGGTTACGGTCGCAGATCATGTAGGGGTCGGTGAAGATCAGATCCTCGGTGATCTTGCACAGCTCGGTATTGCCCGAGAAGGCGGCGACCAGCTCGCGCTTCTCCGCAGCCGGCAGCGCCATGTCCGAGGTATAGAACAGGGTCGAGGCGAGATATTCGACGATGTGGTCGGCGAAGTGCGGGTAGATCACGCCATCGATCATGCCGCGCCGCATGATGATGTGCGGGCGGCAGCACTCCATGGCGATCAAATAGAGCTGCTCGTCGAAATGCAGCAGCTCCGGGATCAGCCCCTGGGCGTGCTGCAACTGGATCGAGGCCGCGCGGTGCTCGAACCAGGCACGCTTGAGGTCGAGCGGCCAGCCCTCGCCGACGAGGCGCACATAAGGCAGCGCCTGCTTCAGGCAGAGATCGCCGGCGGGCCCTTCGACGATGAAGACGAGATTGAGATTGCCGTCGCCGACCTCGCGCACGTGCCAGCCCGAAGGCTCGCCGCCGAGCCGCCGCCGCAGCACCGGCAC
>JBGAKU010000245.1:0-8283 GCA_044224255.1 Geminicoccaceae bacterium | reverse complement strand
CCTCGCGCTGGTGCATGGCTGCGAGGCGGGCGCGCATGTCGGGCGAGAGGGTGAAAGCGGAGCTGGCCATGCCGAGCGGAGTAAAGATGCGCTCGCGCATCACCTCGCCCAGCCGCTTGCTGGTGATGCCTTCGACGACCTGGCCGGCCCAGTCAATGTTGCTGCCATATTCCCAATCGTCGCCGGGATCGAACAGGAGCGGTGACCTGAGCGCCGCCTTCGAGGAGGTGATGACGCTGGGCTGGCCGTGCTCCTTGGCCAAGCGGTTGTACTGCTCGTTGAAGAAGTCGTAGCCGAAGCCGGCAGTATGCAGGAGCAGCATGCGGGTGGTGACGGCGCGCTTCGGCGCCCGCAGCCTGAGCTTGCCAGCGGCGTCGAAGCCCTCCAGGACCTGGGCCTTGCCGATCTCGGGCGCGTATTTCTCGGCCGGGGCGTCGAGGTCGAGCCTGCCCTCCTCGACCAGCTGCAGGACGGCCGTACCGGTGATCGCCTTGGTGGTCGAGAAGATCGCGAACACGGAATCCGTGGTCATGTCCGCGTCCTGGCCGAGGACCCGCTTGCCGGCCGCGCCCTCGTAGATGTTGCCGCGCCGGTCGGTCGCCATTGCGACTACCCCCGCGACGCGCGGACTGCCCGTAACGGTCCCGTTCAGGATCGCGTCCGCGGCATTCTTCAGCTCGTTGGCCATCGTTTGCCTCCTTATGGCTTGGGCACGCGAGTATAGCGCAATCAGCGTCGATCGGGGCGGAGGTCCCTCGGATCAGCCCTGACCCGGCTCGGGCGGAGGCGGCGCCAGGCGGTATTTGTGCTCGGCCTCGACCAGCTGGGCGGTGACGGTCAGCCGCATGAGGGTGCGCACAACCTCGTCCTTGGCGCACTGCGGCGCGAGGGCGGCAACGATGTCGTGCCGGCTCCGGGGCAGACCATCACGCAGCAGCTCGAGAATGACGGGCGCGACGCGGGCCACCATCGCGTGCGTGTCGGCGGAGGACCAATAGCGATTGGGCATGGCGATCCCATGGTGATGCCGGTGGCGGTGACGCAGGCGCCTTGCCGCAACGTTGGTGCAATCTGGGGCCACCTAGGGCCTTGGGTAGACTTCCCTTTGGGGCAGCAAGGGAATAGCTGCGCAGGCACGAACGGGCTAGCTGGGGATCGAGCACGCGCTGGGCGAAAGCGACCTCTGGATCGCGGGCGACCGAGGTGGCGGTCGCCACCCTTGCCCTCAACCGCATGCTCGAACTGGGACGCCCGAAGTACGTCCGCATCGCCTGACCCCGGACGGGGTTGGGGTTGTTGCGCCCACGCCCCTGATCCATGCACCATGGCTGCATGTGGGCATATCGCTGGTGCGGGCCCTCAATATCACCGACACACGAAACCGCCTGAACTTATCACTACGCCGCCACGCTACCGACCGCTGGTAGCGATCGCCGGTATGCCTCGAGGCAGAAGGCAGTCAGTCCGGCGCAGACCTCACGGATCACATCTTGGGCTTCGTTCCACGGGGGTTGGAAGGAGCGGCCGCACTCGATAGTGTAGCTGAGAATCCGACCATGGTTGCCATCAATGAAGTGGCGGCTATAGGCATAGTCGTCGCTTGTGCCTGAGGTCGGGTAGAGCGCAAAAGATTGACCTAGATCGTAGGCTGTTCCACCCATAGCCTTGATGGCGTCGGTCATCACGCCCCCCAGCTCCTGCAGTTCCTCGAGATCCTGGCTTGGGATGAACTCGCGATAAGCGTCTCCCTCCCTCCCGCGTTGACCGTCGAAGGCAGGATTGGTAAAGCTCATGCTCGGATCGGAGGTCTGGTTCTCGTCGAAGCCCCAGGTGTGATAAACGGCGGGCACGTAGCTGTGGACATCTATGAACCACGCCGTCTGCGGATGCTGGTCGATCAGCCAGACCACATTGCGTGTCTCAGGCTCGGAAGCCGAGCTCGGCCCGACATAGACCTGCGGGTGGCAGGGATTGCTGGAGGCACTGACACCGGACTCGGGATGGAAGTGCTGGTTAAAATCCCAGAGCGCATCAAAATTGCGGTTGAGATCGACGCCGACGCAGGACGAGCCAAGGCCGGGCTGTACTTGGCGTCTGTTCTTGCGCCACATGGGCTCGACCACCTGGCTATAGTTGCGGCCGTCCGGGTTGACGCAGGCGAACAGTACGAGGCCGAGTCCTCCCACCAGGTCGTTGATCTCGGCAGCGGTAAAAGTCTGACCGCCATACCGCAGGCCCGTCCCATTGGCATGGGCCTCGAGGAGATCGGCCGCCAGATAGACCAGGGCGTCGGGCGGCACCCACTCGCGGGCATGCATCCCGCCGGTAACCACGACGGCAGGCACATCCGCCAAGCCGATCCGCAACGCATGCGAGCGCCGCCCCTCCGGTGTCAAGTTCGGCAGCTCGATCAGCGTGGCGGTCCCCGGGTAAGCGTCCGCAAGGGCGGCGAGTGCCGCCTCGATCTCGCTCACGTTCATGTAGGCCATGGCAGCTACTCCTTGATACCGAGCCCGCGCGGCAGTTCTCGAGCACCGGCAAACCGGTTCTGACGGCCGACCTCACCCTGCCGAGCACGGCCCAGTTGGGTGGCGTTCTCAAGGACGTCGACCGTCACCCCAGCCGAGCGGCGGGCGGACCGCAGGCCGTCAATCTGCGGCATGGTTCCGTAGGCTTCGACTACGAACTCACCGTCGCTCTGCCGGCGAATGGCGGGGCGACAGCCGAGATCAAGATCGGCCCCGTCGAGGAAGTCACGAAGCTCAGCTACGCTGGCAGCTCGCAATTCGAGCCGGTGTAGGTCGGCGCCGCCAGCCGCAGCGGCAACAATTGTGCCGCCGGCTGCCACCGCTGCCAGAACCGCCGCCTCGGCGTTCACCCGACCATGGCCATAATCGTCGTTGCGGCCCTGAGCGTCGTATGGAACGTCCCCGATCTTATCGCAGCTCGCGACAATTAGTTGGCGCAGCGTGTCCCGGTCGAGCGCAGGATTGGCCCCCACCACAAGCGCGGCCACGCCCGCAGCGCAGGGAGCGGCGAAGCTCGTGCCGGTGCTGAAGCCGTAGCCGCCACCCGAAGTGGTGCTGAGCACATCGACTCCGGGGGCAAGATACTCGAGCTTTGGCCCACGAGCGGAATCGTGCTCCGTATCGAACCGCGTGGAGCGGCCGACTGCGATCACGTCCGAATGCGAGACCACCTCGTCAAGCTGAATGTCGACATTGCGACCGTTGCTGGTCGCCCAGAAGATGGGGCAGCCACGCCCCCCACGACCCTGACGCGCGGCGTACTCGATTGCCAGTGCCAGGACGGTCTGCATCTCCCAGACCGCTCCGTTGGGACCGAGACTGCAGGCAATGATGTCGGCTCCGCTGCCGGCAGCATTGGTCGGGTTCTCTAGGGTGGGATCGGCGGCGTAGGCCACCGCACGGGCGAGTGTCGTTTGCGCTCCGATCTGATCGGGCAGGCATGCAACCAGCACCAGCGAGCAGTCCGGGGCGGCGCCGACGCCGCCCAGCCCGTTGTCGGCCCGTGCACCCACCATGCCGGCGCAGAACGTACCGTGGTTATTATTCGGCATGCCTGCCGTGCCGGGGGTGAAGGTTCCATTGGCCGTGAAGAAGCCGGAAGCCTCGCCGACTCCAGCAACAAGATCAGGGTGGCCGGCATCAAACCCGTTGTCGATCACGGCGACTCGGATGCCTTGCCCGCGGGTGTGCTGCCAAGCAGCCTCAAGATGGACGTCGGCACCAGGCAGGGCAGTGTTGTGCCATTGCCATTGATCAGGGTAGCGCGGATCGTCCGGGGCGGCGCGGCCGGAGATCTGCTCCTGGAACACCGGCTCAGCGAAAATGAATCGGTCGTCGCCCTGCAGTTCCTGCGAGGCAGCGAGCGAATCGGGGCGGCCGATCGCCCGAACCTCGTATGTGTTGGGCGCGAACGGCAAAGGGCGGATCACGTCAAGGTCCCGCTCGCGCAAGGCAGCCTTGGCTTGGTCGTCCGACAGATCGGGTCGAAGCTGGACGGTAAGCACGTCGGTCGCAACGGCAATCGAGCCATCCGCGCGCTGGAACACGCGACCAACATCCTCAACCGACGCCGCCGCGGCGCTGCGAGTGGCAAGATCAGCGCGCACGGCCGCCGTTGGCAGAACGAAGTGCCAATTGGCCCGCGCAAAGGCCGAGGCCACGTCGCCAGGGATCGCGCTCCGCGCCGCGTGGCCGCGTGCTGCGCGTGCGACCGGCGTCCCCAGCGCATCGACCGGTGTGGCGGCCGCGCGGCTATCACCAGCCGGCGACACGAGCCGCATTGCTACAACTTCGTCGAGTTGCTCGATTACTCTCTTTCGTTTGCCGATGTAGTATTCACGCTGCGCCACATCGTCCTCCGTGGTGTCATGGCTCGTGGATTCGCCTGAAGACAAGCGAGCCATCGGGTTGGAGAGCCAAGTCGATCGTGCGGGTCACCACTGATCCGTCCGGCAGCCGGAAGCCGACGGTCAGCTCGCGCTGCGGCGGCTCAGTTTTCACGAGCTGACCGGCGACCGCCACCACTTCAACTTCCGGCCGGGCTTCCAGCCATCGGACGAAGGCCTCAAGCGATGCCGCGTCGCTGGCAACGCGTGCCAGAACCGCCTCGAACCGCGGTGGATCGGTGACTGGAAGTGCCTCATCGGGCATGCGGATCTCAAACTACGTGAGCAGTGGAGGCCGGCGTGCCGTCTCAGCGCCGAAAATAGGCCATCGAGGGATCCGGCCGACCCACGAAGCAGACATGGGTGAAGCCGTAGCGCAAGATATGACTGAGTGCCTGACGCGCCTCACCTTCTTCCTGGTCGAAATCCATAAGCCAGTGGCTGCCCTCGACGATCTTCCAGCGGTCCCGCACCTTCTGAACCTCGATCTGGCTCGGGTCGAACGGAATCGCGTCTTCGCCGGGCATGGTACCTTGCGGTGCCGTGCCGTTGACGAGATAGAACTCCATCGAGGGGTGGGGCCGCCCGACAAAACACTGACCATTCATACCGTAGTGCTGCAATACTCGGAGAGCCTGATCGGCCTCAGGCTGTTCGTTGCCGAAGTCGAGTAGCCACATCGATCCGACCGTGATCTTCCAACGCCCACCGATCTCCTCGACGCGGGCTTGGGCGAGGTCGAAGGGAATACAGTCGAGCTGATTCTCCGGCACGAGCCGTGCGAACTCGGTGGTGCGGGTGCAGTCCTCGCCACGGCACCCGTTCACCGGGCAGATGTTGGAGACGGTACAGGCGCCGTTCGAGACATAGTCAGTCTCACCGCGCACCAGGATGCCTTCGACCTCGTGGGTTGCCGTATTGAACACAGGTGAGCCAGAATTGCCGCCATAGGTATCAAGATTGGCGCTGAAGAAGCGGGCAGGTGCGTTGTCACGAACGGTTGCGTTTCCGGCGTGCTTCTTCGGCAGGCCGGATGGATGGCCGATCACGTGAACCCCGGCGGCATCCGCTATCTTGCCGGTACGGCGGATGCGGACGAAAGGATGGTTGGGCACCGGCCGGTCGAGCTGGACCACGGCCCAGTCGGTTCCCTCGGTGCCGATCTCGCGGCCGATGATCCGGATGGCACGATAAATCTCGGTCGTGCTGATGCGAGTTACAGCCGTAGTCGGGCTGCTCATCTCGTAGCCGAAGACGAAACGAACGGAGGCGAGGCTGCCGACATCCACGCAGTGGGCGGCAGTGGCTACGAGGCTCGGATCGACTAAGAAGCCGGTACAGAACGCAATTGTCGGCTGGTCGCGGAAGGGCTCGTCGGCGCAAAGATTGTACCGGTCGCCAAGCAAGTCACCGTTCAGCGTAGCAGTACCATCGCCATTATCAGCGATGTCCGAGGCGTCGAGCAGGGCGACAACGCTAGCGGTATCGGTGAGGAGGCTAGGATCACCGATCTCGTAGATGTCCTGTCGGTCGTCTGTGCCATAGATGACCCGCTGCGCGTCGCGTACTGCCTTAGTGATCTCCTCCGTCCCATATGACTCAAGACTAGGCACCGATTCAGCCCTGCCATCACGACCACGCTTCGCACCCGACGCGCCGAAGGCGTCGCTACGAGCGTGTTCACCAGAGCTCCGGCTCTCTCGCGCTCGCAACTCCTGGAGAAGGAGTTCGGGATCGAACGAAGCGAGATCTTGGACTGACATGCTATCTGCCTCCAACCAGACGAGGTAATTCCTATAAGCTGGACCAAAATGGACTATAATCAGATCCTACTATACGCTCAGGATTCCACGGTGCTGTGAGAAAACGCACAGACGGCTGGATTTCTTTGGAAAAGGTCGATCGCTTCGGCACTCGACTGACCTTGCCCCCTGGAGTGCCCTCGTTCTGAGCTGAGAGGGTGTGAAAAGCGTCGCGACCGCGGCATAGACTTCCCTTGGCACAGGGAGCGAGTGCATGGTCAAGCGGTACGACACGGGCGTGTGCGACGCGGGGTGGGCTGGCGCGCGGCGATCAGGCTGGGACTCCAATCCAATCTAGATTGTCGCGCTATAGTGGGCAGTCATTCAGCTACATTTCCCGCTGACCAAGCCTGGTGGCCAGCCGCGGTCAACAGATCTGCGGGCGGTGGTCAGCGCGATCTTCGATCTGCTGCGTAGAGCCCTGACGGAACCTTGCTCAACCACCTCAAGCTGCTTGCATCAACCGGGGCGTTCGCACACGTTGACATCCAGCGGTCCCATCCATTGTAGCTGCCGACAGGATAAGCGCCAGTGCACCCGAAAATGGACATGCCCGATGATTGGGCGCATCATCCTACCTATACGTCAAGATGGGGGGAGCGAATGTCATGGCGAGCTGGTGGACCAAGCCTGGATTGATCGCGGGACTGGCGCTCGGTGCCGTCTGCATGGTGGCGATTCCGGCCTGGACGCAGACGCCGCCCAAGCCGAGCGATACCCTCACGATCGACGGCGCTCTGGTGGATCTATCAGCGCGTTGACGAAGCCCGGCTTCAGTCGGGCGGCTCGGGCTGGAGGCTGACGACGAGCATCGCGCCCTCGGTGCCGACGGTAGCCGTGAGGACGATGACCACGTCGCCCTCGGCTGTCGTGAGCAGCAGCAAGCGTGCCGACATCCCGGCCACGAACTCCCGCGGGGTCCCCGCACCGACGAGCAGGCGCATGATCAGGCCGAGATTGTAGCCGGCCACGTGCACCAGATAGCGCTTCTGCAGGTTCTCCCGCCCGCGCAGCCAGGCCCGGCGCATCCCGCCGCGGTCGAGGGTCAGCGCGAAGCTACGCTCGACCCGCTCGGCCCGGAGCCTGAACGCCTCCTTGGCCACCCCCGAGCGCAGCCGGGCGCGGTTGTTGTAGACCGCGCGGCGGGCGGCCTCATCGCCGCGCCAGCGGCTCACCCCCGCCGCCTTCTTCTCGGCGATCCGGCTCTTCCAGGCCCCGTCCTCGAGGTCCTTCAGCCCGTCGCGGGAATGGTAGCCCTTATCGGCCACCAGCTCGGCCGGGTCCTCCGGCGTCGGCGCGGCCCCGACCGCGGCCAGGTTGGCTTCGGCCGTCTCGAGCGTGCTGGGCAGGGTGGCGGTGTCGCCCCGGTCGGCCGGGTGGACCTCGGCGGCCACGATGGCGCCCGTATCCAGGTCGACCGCGTGCTCCGGCTTGTAGGCGAGGCGGGTGCGGCCGTCCTTCAGCTTGGCGATCCTCGCCTCCGGATCGGTCGGCGAGGTCCACGCCGTATTGGACAGCCGCTTGCCCTTGCGCTTGCGGTCGAGCCGGACCAGGTCCTCTGCCGTGGGCGTCGCGATTCCGCTCGCCTTGGCGAGGCGCCCGAGCATCGCCCGGTAGCCCTCGCCGGTGTCGCGGCGCACGATCGCGCGCAGGGCGGCGTTGGCCTCCATCGTGGAGGCATCCACGCCGAGGCGATCGCCCTTGATGAGACCGTGCTCGGCCAGGCGCTGCAGGACCCATCGGGCTTTGCCCGATCCCCCGGCGGGATGTCAGCAGAGCTGACAGGCGAAGACCGCCTCGTGCACCTCCAGCGGCAGCCGCGAGCGGGTCTTGCTCAGCCAGGAATGGTCGGGCACCGGCTCGCTCGAGCCCAGGCGCAGGAACTCGCGCAAGGACAGGCTGTCGGCGCAGCGCCACTCCAGCCCGCGCTCGCTGCCGATCCCCTCGAAGTACCCGACCAGGTGCATGCGAAAGCAACGACCCGGCGGCAGCGACGGCCGCCCTTGCCGGCTGGCGTAGTACGGCGCGCACGCGCTCTCGGCGAAGCCGTCGAACCCGGCCTCGACC
>JBGAKU010000244.1:0-12615 GCA_044224255.1 Geminicoccaceae bacterium | reverse complement strand
CGGGCGGAGGACGGCAGCTTCGCCGCCGAGAGCGTCGAGCGCACGCTGCGCCGGCAGACCGTGGCGGTGGCGGCACCGATCGACGACAGCTTCTATGCCGCCGGCAGCGCTGCGGGCGTGCCGGCGCCGACCCTGGCCGAGATGATCCGGCTCCTGAGCTGGGACGTCGATTTCCAGCGCGACGTGCAGCCGGGCGACCGGCTCGAGGCGGTGTTCCGCCGGCTGCTCGACGAGCAGGGCAGGGAGGTCGCCGCGGGTGAGCTCGACTTCGTCGGGCTGACGCTGGGCGAGCGGGTGATCGAGGCCTACCGCTTCGTTCCCGACGGCGGCGGTGCGGACTTCTACGACCGTCAGGGCCGCTCGCTGCGCAAATGGCTGCTCAAGACGGTGGTCGACGGCGCCCGCCTGTCCTCGGGCTTCGGCTCGCGGCGTCATCCGATCCTCGGCTACACCCGGATGCATCGCGGCATCGACTTCGCGGCCCCGAAGGGCACGCCGGTGTTCGCGGCCGGGGCAGGGGTGGTCGAGACCGCCGGGCGCAATCGCGGCTACGGCAATTACGTCCGCCTGCGCCACAACCGTTCCTACGCCACCGCCTACGGCCATCTGGCGCGGTTCGCCAAGGGCCTGCGGCCCGGCCAGCGGGTCGAGCAGGGCGAGGTGATCGGCTATGTCGGCGCCACCGGCCTCGCCACCGGGCCGCATCTGCACTACGAGCTGCTGGTCGACGGGCAGCAGGTGAACCCGCTCGAGGTCGACATCGTGGCAGGCGACCCCCTGGAAAGGGCGGAGCTGGCCCGTTTCCTCGCCCGCCGCGACCAGATCGACCGCGAGCGCTGGCAGGCGGCCGGCGCCGTGGCGGACGGGCGGTCGCGCGGACAGCTGCCCGAGACGCTGTAGAGCGCGCTCGGGTTCACCGAACGCGCTCCATCCGTCGCTTCTGGCCTATCGGCCTGCTTGATGCCGCGGTGCCGCCCAGGGCGGAAACGGTCACGCCGCCGCCGCGATCGGGGTGCCCTGGATCACCAGGCCCTCGGGGCCGGCGTCGACCCGCACCGTCTCCCCGTCGCCGAGCTTACCCTCGAGCAGCATCAGCGCCAGCGGATCCAGCAGCGCGCTGATCACCAGCTTGAGCGCGCGCGCCGGATCGCAGCCGGCATTGGCGATCCAGCTCAGGGCCGCGTCGCTCAGCTCCAGCATCATCCGCCGGTCGGCCAGCAGCTTCCTCAGCCGGCCGAGCTGGATCGCGACGATGTCCTTCATCTGCGCCCGACCGAGGCCGGTTGAACAGGATCACCTCGTCGAGCCGGTTCAGGAACTCGGGCCGGAAGGCTGAGCGCACGACCATCATCACCTGCTCGCGCGCATCGGTCGCCGGCGCTCCGTCGGGCAGGGCCGCCAGATATTCCGAGCCCGGATCGAGGTCAGCACGATCATGGTGTTGCGGAAGTCGACCGTGCGGCCCTGGCCGTCGGTGAGCCTGCCATCGTCGAGGACCTGGAGCAGGACGTTGAACACGTCGGGGTGCGCCTTCTCGACCTCGTCGAACAGGATCACCTGGTAGGGCCGCCGGCGGACCGCCTCGGTCAGCACACCGCCCTCCTCGTAGCCGACATAGCCGGGTGGGGCGCCGATCAGCCGGGCCACGGAGTGCTTCTCCATGAACTCCGACATGTCGATCCGGACCATCGCCTGGTCGTCGTCGAACAGGAAGGCGGCGATCGCCTTGCACAGCTCGGTCTTGCCCACGCCGGTCGGGCCCAGGAACAGGAACGAGCCGATCGGCCGGTTCGGGTCCTGCAGCCCGGCGCGGGCGCGCCGCACGGCGTTGGCGACGGCCTGGAGCGCGTCCTCCTGACCGACGACCCGCGTGCGCAGCGTGTCCTCCATGCGCAGGAGCTTCTCGCGCTCGCCCTCCATCATCCGGTCGACCGGGATGCCGGTCCAGCGCGAGACCACGGCGGCGATGTCCTGCTCGGTGACGTCCTCGCGGACCATGCCCTGGGCCTGCTGCGCCTCGGCCTCCTCGAGCGCCTTCTGCACCTGCGGCAGCTCGCCATAGGCGATCCGCCCGGCCTGCTCGAAGTCGCCGCGCCGCTGGGCGGAGGCGAGCTCGTTGCGCAGCCGCGAGATCCTCATTGAGCTTGGTCACCGAGGCGAGCTTGCCCTTCTCGGCCTGCCACTGCGCGGTCAGCTCGGCCGAGCGCTGCTCGAGCTCGGCCAGCTCCGCGCAGGCGGCCGAGGCGATCCTTGGAGGCCTGGTCGCTCTCCTTCTTGAGCGCCGCCTCCTCGATCCTGAGCTGCATGATGCGGCGATCGAGCTCGTCGATCGCCTCGGGCTTGCTGTCGATCGCCATGCGCTTGCGGGCCGCCGCCTCGTCGATCAGGTCGATCGCCTTGTCGGGCAGGAAACGGTCGGTGATGTAGCGATTGGACAGCGTGGCCGCGGCGACGATCGCCCCGTCGGTGATCGTCACCTTGTGGTGGACCTCGTAGCGCTCCTTCAGCCCGCGCAGGATCGAGATCGTGTCGTCGACGTCGGGCTGGCCGACGAACACCGGCTGGAAGCGCCGCGCCAGCGCCGCGTCCTTCTCGATGTGCTTCCTGTACTCGTCCAGCGTGGTGGCGCCGACGCAATGCAGCTCGCCGCGGGCGAGGGCCGGCTTGAGCATGTTGGAGGCGTCCATCGCCCCCTCGGCCTTGCCGGCACCGACCAGCGTATGCAGCTCGTCGATGAACAGGATGATGTCGCCCTCGCCGTGCTGCACCTCCTGCAGCAGGGCCTTGAGCCGCTCCTCGAACTCGCCGCGATATTTCGCACCGGCGACCAGGGAGCCGAGGTCCAGCGAGAGCAGCCGGCGATCGCGCAGCGATTCCGGCACGTCGCCGTCGATGATGCGGCGGGCGAGGCCCTCGGCGATCGCGGTCTTGCCGACGCCGGGCTCGCCGATCAGCACCGGATTGTTCTTGGTCCGGCGCGACAGCACCTGGATGACGCGGCGGATCTCCTCGTCGCGGCCGATCACCGGGTCGAGCTTGCCCGAGCGCGCCGCCTCGGTCAGGTCGCGTGTGTATTTCTTGAGCGCGTCGTAGCCTTCCTCCGCACCGGAGGTCTGAGCGGTACGGCCCTTGCGCAGCTCGTTGATCGCTTGGTTCAGCGCCTTGGCGTCGACGCCCGCCTGCTTGAGCGCCTTGCCGGCATCGGTCGGCCCCATCGCCAACGCCAGCAGCAACTGTTCGACCGTCACGTAGGAATCGCCGGCCTTCTTCGCCGCCTGCTCGGCCTGATCGAACAGGCGTGCGGTCTCAGGCGTCATGTGGAGCTGGCCAGCACCGCTGCCCTCGACCTTGGGCACCTTCTTGAGCAGCTCCTCGACCGCGCGCTGCGCCTGCTTGGCGTTGCCGCCCGCGGCCTGGATCAGATTGGCCGCCATGCCTTCCGGATCGTCGAGCAGCACCTTGAGGACGTGCTCGGGCAGGAAGCGCTGGTGGCCCTCACGCAGCGCGTAGCCCTGCGCCGACTGGAGAAAGCCTTTGACCCGATCGGTGTACTTTTCCGCATCCATGTTCCGTTCCTCGTCCCTCATGCGAGCGGACCGCGAGGCCGGGCCCGCTCAGTGCGGCACCCGTCCGTTCACGGTTTGATCTGGGTCGGCCAGGCGCGCACGCAAGGTCTTGACTCGATTGGTCCCCATACCAGCCTCGGTCGGTCCTGGAACGAGCCCGGCAGACAGTGGTTCTCCTCCCCAGCGATTCCACGAAAGGACATGGCGATGGTCGAGGAGGGAACCAAGGTGGGTGAGCCGCCAGCGCGGGGCGTAGCCGACGAGTTGCGCGGGGCGTCCGAGGATCTGGCCCGCGAGGCCCGTGCCACCGGCGGTTCGTTGCACGAGGAGGGATCGGGGCTGGTGGGCACCCTCCGCCAGGGCCTGAGCGAGCATGTCGAGCAGGGGAAGAACAGCATCGCCGACCGGCTGGCCGCGGTCGCCGAGCGCGCGCAGCGCTCCGCCGTCGACCTGCGGGCCGACGAGCCCTGGCTCGGCAACCTGCTCGGCCGCGGCGCCAGCGAGCTCGAATCGCTCGCCACCGAGCTGAGGCGCAACGAGGTGAGCGACCTGATGGGCTCGGTCGAGACCTTCGCCCGCCGGCAGCCCGCGCTGTTCATGGGTGCCTCGGTGGCGCTGGGCTACGCGCTGACCCGATTCGTCGGCGCGCGCGAGGTGGAGCCGCGCTACGGCCGGCCGCCCGGATACACCCCTCACGTCCGCCCGACAGCAGGCGGATCGGACGGGAGTGGCATCTGATGCCCGCGCAGGCGGACGCCCGGTCGCTCGGGGAGCTGCTGCGCGACCTGGCGCAGGACGCGGCGCACCTCGTCCGGCAGGAGCTGCTGCTGGCCCGGACCGAGGCGCTGCAGAAGGTGCACGAATCGATCTCGGCCGGGGCGATGCTGGTGGCGAGCGCCCTGCTCGCCTTCGCCGGGCTGATCATCCTGCTCGAGGCCGCGGTCTATGGGCTCGAGGAGGCGGGGTGGGAGCCCTGGCTCGCCGCCGTGACCGTCGGCGGCGTGGTGGTCCTGCTGGGGCTCCTGCTGCTGGCGAAGGCGCGGCGTGATCTGACGCTCGACCGGCCGGGCGAGACCCGGACGACGACAAACCTGCGCAAGGATCTCGAGCTGGTGAGGGGGCACGTATCGTGAGCCGAGGCTCCCCCGAAACCGGCGAGATCGAGCGCGATCTCGATGCAACCCGATCCCGCCTCGACGTCACCATCGGGGCGCTGCAGCAGAGGCTGGCACCCGGCTCGGTGGTCGAGGAGGCGGTGACCTATTTCAAGGAGAGCGGTGGCGTGGACATCACCCGCACTGTCGGTCGCAGCATGCGCGACAATCCCGTGCCCGTGGCGCTGATCGGCGTTGGGTTAGGCTGGCTGGTCCTGAACGAGGCGCGTCGCGGAGGGGCCACCTATGAGGGTTGGAAGAACCGGCCCTGGATGGACGAGGACAGGTTCGGCGGTAACGGCGATCGCGAGGTCTATGGCTCCGGGAAGACACGGAACCATCAGCCGATGCCCTACGAGGCGGCTGCGCGCGACGATCTCGCCATCCGTGCGCACGAGGCCGGCGCTGCCTTGCACCGCTACCCCGGCGAGACCGAGGACGCGTTCCACGATCGCCTCCAGGAGGCGCGCGGCACCGTGCTCGGGCTGACCCGCCGGGCGGGCGAGGCGGCCGACAGCTTCAAGCAACGCGTCGAGGAGGCAGTGCGTGCCGCAGCCGACGGGGTCGGTGCGGTGGTGCAAGGAGCCGCCGATCTGGCCGGGGACCTCGCGGGGCGCGGGCAGGCCGCGGCGCGCGCGCCTCTACGGCCATGGCGCGTCCGCGGCGGCGAACGTGCGGGACTACGGTGCGCATGCGGTCTCCAACGTGCGCGACGCGGGCAGCCGCACGGTCGACTATGTCCAGGACCGGCCGCTCCTGCTTGGCGCCCTCGGCGTCACCGTGGGTGCGGTGATCGGCCTGATGATGCCGGCGTCGCGCTACGAGCGCCGGATGGCGGGCTCGCTGCGGCAGAGCCTCGGCGACACTGCCCGCGAGGCGGCTGGCGACCTGCGCGAGCGCGCGATGCATGTCGCCGACAGCGTGCTCGACGCGGCGCACGAGGCGACCCGGCGCGAAGGTTTGTCGCTGCCGGAGGGTGGTGTCGCCGCAGCCGCGCGGGACAAGGTCACGGATGTCGCGGGGCGGGCGCGCCGCGTGGTCGAGGATACCGCCTCCGCGGGTCGTGAAGCGCTCGAGCAGGAGCTTGCCGGCGAGCGCGACCCCCTGCCACCCGCCGGCCATGGCCGGACCGGGCAGCGGATCGGGCAGGTTGGCCAGCGGCGCGCCGGAGCCTGATCCCGATCGTGACGATGTCGTCGGGCCGGGCAGCCTCGCCCGATCCGGCGTGTCGCGTCGGGGAGTGGCGCTGGAGGTCGGGCATGACGCCCGCACCCCCGCGGAGATTCCGCCCGGAGGCTGGTGGCAGGTCCTCAAGCGGGTCTGGCGGGAGGCGACATCCGACCAGGTGCTGATGGTGGCGGCGAGCTGCGCTTTCTACGCGACGCTCGCTCTGTTCCCCGCGCTGTCGGTCCTGATCTCGCTCTATGGGCTGCTGTTCGACCCGAAGGCGATCGAGACCCAGCTCGCGGCGGTCCAGGACGTGCTTCCGGGCGCGGTGTTCCAGCTCGTCTCGCAACGGCTGCACGATCGTGAGCCGGCCCGCCGCCGCGCTGAGCTGGGGCGTCGCGATCGGCGTGCTGGTCGCGCTCTGGAGCGCCGCCGCCGGCACCAAGGCGCTGATCTACGCGCTCAACGTCGCCTACGAGGAGCCGGAGAAGCGTGGCTTTCTGCGCTTCAACCTCACCGCACTCCTCTTCACGCTCTGTGGCGTGGTGGGAGTTGCCGTATCGCTCGCCCTGATCGTGGCGCTGCCGCCGCTGCTCCAGCTCGACATGCTCGGCATCGGCGGCCGCATCGCCGCACGCGCGGCGAGCTATGTCGTGCTGCTCCTGTGCGTCGTGGTCGGCCTGTCGCTGCTCTACCGGTTCGCGCCGTCGCGGCGCGACGCGCGCTGGCGCTGGATCACGCCGGGCTCCGGCCTTGCCGCCACCCTGTGGCTGGTCGCCTCGATCCTGTTCTCGGTCTATGTTGGCAACTTCGCCACCTACGACGCCACCTACGGCTCGCTGGGTGCCGTGGCGGTGCTGCTGCTCTGGTTCTATCTCTCCGCACTGGTGATCATCCTCGGCGCGGAGCTCAACGCCGAGCTCGAGCTGCAGACGCGCCACGACACGACCCGCGGCCCCGGCCGCCCCATGGGTCGGCGCGGCGCCTTCGTCGCCGACCACGTTGCGGTCGGCGAGCCCGGCTGAGGTCGGCCCCAGGGGATCGCATTAGGGGTTTGTAGAATCTTTTTTCGTCGGGATCTGCTTGTGGCTGCCCCGAACGGCTTGGGAGGGGCGGGATGGAGCGGTTGCGGGCGTGCTTTGCGGATCTGGCTGATCCGCGCAGCGGCAACGCGCAGCGATCTCTTGGAGATCCTGCTGATCGCCTTGGCCGCAGACCTTGGCCGGTGCCGAGACCTGCGTCGACATGGCGGCGTTCGGACGGGCGAAGGAGCCGTTCCTGCGTCGGTTCCTGTCGCTGCCGGGCGGTATTCCCAGCCACGACACGTTCTCGCGCCTGTTCCGTCTGCTCGACCCCGAGGCCTTCGAGGTTTGCTTCGGCCGGTTCGTGACCGCGTTCGCCGCCCAGGCCGGCGAGGTGGTGGCAATCGACGGCAAGACCGCCCGGCGCTCGTTCGATCGTCGGGCCGGAGCGGGGCCGCTGCACATGGTCAGCGCCTGGGCATGCGAGCAGCGTGTGGTCCTGGGCCAGCGCAAGGTCGACAGCGGCGCCAACGAGATCACGACGGTGCCGGAGCTGCTGGCCCTCCTTGCGCTGGAGGGGCGGATCGTCACCGCCGACGCGATGCACTGCCAGAAAGCCACCGCCCAGGCGATCCTCGACCAGGGCGGCGACTATGTCCTGGCCTTGAAGGGCAATCGGCCCGCGCTCCTGGACGATGTCCGCCGGATGCTCGACGATCCCGCCGCAGCGCCGGGCGTCGCCGAGGCCACCGACGGCGACCACGGCCGGATCGAGACCCGCCGGGCGGAGATCGTCCACGATGTCGCCTGGCTGGCCGAGGCCATGCCTGGCCCGGGTCCAGGCGATCGGCAAGGTCACCGCGACCCGGGAGATCGGCGGCGTGGCCACCCTCGCCACCCGCTACCTCCTGCTCTCCCGGCCTCTGCCCGCCGCCCGCTTCGCCGAGCTTGTCCGGATGCATCGATGCCAGCGGCATCGATCCGGTCCCGCAGGGACGCCAGCCCGGGGCCGGCGAGGGGCAGATCGAGAACGCGCTCCATTGGGTGCTCGACATGGTCATGGACGAGGACCCGTCGCGCAGCCGCAAGGACCACGCACCCGAGAACCTCGCCCGCCTGCGCCGCTTCGCGCTCAACCTGATCCGCACCAACCCCGATCCGGGCTCGACCCGCGGCAAGATCAAGCGCGCCGCCTGGGACGACGCCTTCCTCCTCAAAATCCTCCAAGCCGCCTAATCCGATTGCCTTGGGTTGGATGCACGGCCGCTTGACAGCGACCGAGGCCTCATCGTAATTAACCGAATAGATAATTAACCATTCGGTTCAGGAGCACATGACGGCCGATCGTCTCAGCGTGACTTTCTCTGCCCTGGCAGATCCGACAAGGCGGGCCATTCTGGCTCGGCTGACGCTGGGGGAGGCCACGGTAGGCGAGATCGCCGAGCCGTTCGCGATGAGCCTGCCAGCGGTGTCGAAGCATCTGAAGGTGCTCGAGCGCGCGGGCCTCATCTCGCGCGGTCGCGAGGCGCAGTGGCGGCCCTGCCGGATCGAGCCCGGGCCGCTCAAGGATGTGGCCGGGTGGCTCGAGCACTATCGGCGCTTTTGGGACGAGAGCTTCGACCGGCTCGACGAGTATCTGCAAGAGCTGCAGAGCCAAGGAGGCAGCGATGGACCAAGCCAATGATGCGGCCAGCCGGACGCTGACGATCGTCCGCACCTTCGACGCGCCGCGCGAGCTGATCTTCAAGGTCTGGAGCCAGCCCGAGCATGTCGTCCGCTGGTGGGGCCCGAAAGGCTTCACGACACCCGCCTGCCAGATGGATGTCCGCCCCGGAGGCAGCTATCGCACGGTGATCCGCTCGCCCGAGGGCAAGGAGCACGTCATGCGTGGCAACTATCGCGAGGTGGTGCCGCCCGAACGGCTGGTGATGTCCTTCGCCTGGGAGGATGGTGAGGGTCGGCCCGGCCACGAGACGCTGGTCGAGGTCGCATTCGAGGACATCGAAGGCCGCACGCAGCTGACCTTCAAGCACGGCGTGTTCGAGACCGCGGCGGCCTGCGAGTCGCACCTGCAGGGCTGGACCGCGTTCATGGAGAGCCTTGCCGCCTACCTGGCGACGGAGCGCGCCGCGGAAGGCTAGCCGCCGAACAATTCCGCCCCGACCTGTCGAAACCGATCGCCCTCGCTCGACGTGTTGTCGAGACGAGGAGATGGAAGCCGTTGCTCGCGGAGCAAGCCATGCCGATTCGGGGAAGCTGCCATTGCGGCAAGGTCGCCTACAGCCTGGAGGCGGACGTAACCGAGGCGATCGAGTGCAACTGCTCGATCTGCCGGCGCAAGGGCTCCGTGCTCGCAGCCTTCGATCCGGCGCTGTTCCGGCTCGAGACCCCGCGTGAGGAGCTCGGCGTCTACACCTTCGGGCGCCACGCGATCCGGCACCAGTTCTGCCGGACCTGCGGCTGTGCGCCGTTCGCCGAGGGCATTGGGCCGGACGGCGAGGCCATGGTGGTGCTCAACCTGCGCTGCGCCGAGAACCTCGATCTCAGCACCATCCGGATCACGCCCTTCGATGGGGCGAGCTTGTGAGCACCGCGATCAAGGAGGGGGCAGCCGCCATGGCCGCATCACTGGATCGGGCCGGATCCGTTGACGACCGTACGCTGGTCATCACGCGCAACTTCGCGGCTCCGCGCCACTTGGTATTCAAGGCCTGGAGCGATCCGGCTCATGCCGTGCGCTGGGCTGGCCCGCGCGGCTATACCGCAACCTACATCAAGGGCGACCTGCGCGCGGGTGGTCGCTGGCGCACCTGCCTGCGGCGCGACGAGGACGGCAAGGAGCTCTGGCAGGGCGGCGTCTACCGTGAGGTGGTCGAGCCCGAGCGGCTGGTCTTCACCTTCGCCTGGGATCAGGAGGACGGCCTTCCGGGCCATGAGACCCTGGTCACGGTGACCTTCGACGAGGCCGGCGACGGCACGCGGATGACCTTTCGCCAAGCGGTGTTCCAGTCGGTCGACAGCAGGGACTGTCATCGCGGTGGCTGGGGCAGCGCGTTCGACCGGCTCGAGGAGGTGCTCGCTCAGCTCTGAGTGGGTGCCGGAAGGAGTGGAGCAATGCTGGAATGCATCGTTTCGCGGGACGAGTGGCTGGCAGCACGCAAAGCCCTGCTCGCCGAGGAGAAGGAGCTCACCCGCCAGCGGGACCGGCTGAGCGCCAAGCGGCGCGAGCTGCCGTGGGTGCGGGTCGAGAAGGACTACGCGTTCGAGGGGCCGGCAGGCCGTGAGACGCTCGCAGACCTGTTCGGCGACAGATCACAGCTCCTGGTCTATCACTTCATGTTCGCGCCCGGGTGGGGCGAGGGCTGCAAGAGCTGCTCCTATCTCGCCGACCACTTCGATGGCGCCCTGCCGCATCTGCGGCAACGCGACGTGAGCTTCGTCGTGATCTCACGCGCTCCCCTGGCGGAGCTCATGCCGTTCAAGCAGCGGATGGGCTGGCGCTTCAAGTGGGTCTCGTCCTACGGCAGCGACTTCAATCATGACTACCAGGTCTCGTTCTCCCCTGAGGAGCTTCGGACCGGCAGGGTTTGTTACAACTATGCCGACCGCGATTTCCCGGTCGAGGAGGCGCCAGGTGTGAGCGTCTTCTTCCGGAACGATGCCGGCAAGATCTTCCACACCTATTCCTGCTATGCGCGCGGGCTCGATGGCTTGGTAGGGACCTACAACTTCCTCGACCTCGTGCCCAAGGGCCGGGACGAGGACGTGTACCCCTTCACGATGCAATGGGTCCGCCACCACGACCGGTACGAGGAAGTCGTGCCCGCTGTTCCCAGGGCCTGCTGCAGCGGCGCATTGGCGAGCGCGTGACATGGCCACCGCTCTGCCTGCCGACGCCGCACCTCACGAGCGGGAGCTCGTGCTCACGCGCTTTTTCGATGCGCCGCGCGCCCTTGTCTTTGCCGCGTGGACCGATGCGGACCGCCTGAACCAGTGGTGGGGTCCCAGGGGTTTCGCCGTGCTGCGCTGCCACGCCGATGTGCGCATAGGGGGAATTTGGCGGGTGGAGTCGCGAGCGCCCGAAGGCGGCGCGCACATCTGCGGCGGCGTCTACCGCGACGTCGCCCCGCCGGAGCGGCTGGTGTTCACCATGGCCTGGGAGGGCGTGGAAGACGGTGAGCCCGGCCGCGAGACCGTGGTCAGCATCGACTTCGCCGAAGACAGAGCCGGCACGCGACTGACCTTCCGGCAGGCCACGTTCTCCTCGCGCGAGGCGCGCGACGCACATGACGAAGGCTGGTCCAGCTCGTTCGAGCTGCTCGAGGAGTACCTTGCGAGATGACGAAGAAAATCTTTGTGAATCTTCCTGTTCAAGACCTGCAGCGTTCCGTGGGATTCTTCACTGCGCTGGGGTTCAGCTTCAACCCGCAATTCACCGACGAGACCGCGACCTGCATGATCGTCTCGGACGACATTTTCGTGATGTTGCTGACGCGGGCGAAGTTCGCCGGCTTCACGCCCAAGCCGGTCGCGGACGCGCACGAGACGACGGAGGTCCTGGTGGCGCTGTCGCTGGACGGTCGCGAGGAGGTCGACGCGATGGTCGCGAAGGCGGTGGCCGCGGGCGGATCGACCTACAACGAGCCGCAGGATCACGGCTTCATGTACGCGCACGGCTTTCAGGATCTCGACGGTCACATCTGGGAGCTGGTCTTCATGGCGGGCCAGCCGGGAGAGGCGTCATGACCATCCAGGTTTCCGCGTTCCGCTGGGTGCCGGACTTCGCGCAGGGCTTCGTGCGCGATCTGCGGGTGCGCTGGGCACTGGAGGAAGCCGGGCTGCCCTACGAGGCGGTCCTGATCGATCAGGACATCAAGGCAACGCCCGACTACCGGGCGTGGCAGCCGTTCGGCCAAGTGCCGGCCTATCGCGACCAGGACGTGGAGATGTTCGAATCGGGCGCGATCGTGCTGCATCTGGCGGCACGCTCCGAGGCTCTGGCACCGCGCGACGCCGCGGGCCAAGCCCGCGTCGTCACCTGGGTGCTCGCCGCGCTCAACTCGGTCGAGCCCGTGGTGCAGCAGCTCGCGGAGCTGGACGTCTTCCATGCCGGCGAAGGCTGGATCGAGGAGCGTCGGCCGCAGTTGGAGAAACAGGTCGAGCAGCGGCTGGGCCAGCTCGCGACCTGGCTCGGCGACCGCGACTATCTTGAAGGCCGCTTCACCGCGGGTGACCTCATGATGACGACGGTGCTGCGCGAGCTCGGCGACACGGGATTGCTGCAGCGGTACCCGACCGTCGATGCTCTGCGCGAACGATGTGAGAACCGGCCGGCGTTCAAGCGCGCAATGGAGGCGCAACTGGCACCGTTCCGGGACAATGCACCGGCGGCTGCGTGATCGCGGGGCATTGCTGACGCCGAGGCGTGCTTCATGAGCTAGCGCTCCGGGCCGCCTACCCGACCTGAGTCGGGCGCCGATCCCGCTCGGGGAACGGTGGCGCGGGCTTGCTCAGCTCCTCGAACAAGGCCTTGCGGACGCTGGAAAGGCGGGGCGGCTGCTCGGCCATGAAGGGCAGGGGGCGGCATTGGCGGATCGCCTCGATGCCAAGGCGGGCGTGCAGGAGGGCGTTGCCGGCACCCTGACCGGCGCGGGCCGACAGCATGGCAAGGAGGCCGGCGCCGACGCTCTCGACCGCGGCGTGGGT
>JBGAKU010000243.1:0-8329 GCA_044224255.1 Geminicoccaceae bacterium | reverse complement strand
CCGCGTCGGGCAGGTGCAGCACCGTCACCGGCGCGCCGCGCGGTGCCGCCAGCTTGCCGGCGACACGGGCGGCGAAGCGACCCTTGGCGCTGTCGTCGACCGCCAGCAGCAGGCGCTCGAGCCGGGTGACGAAGCCCTTGGCGGCGATCGCCTCCCGCTCGAGCCGCAGTCGCTCCTCCTCGCGCAGGGGCAGCCGGCGCAGGGCGGCGCGCAGCATCGGCGGCATCGCCATGGTGGTCACGACCGCCATCGTGACGATCATGGTGAACAGGTCCTGGGACAGGGCACCCATCGACAGGCCGATCGTGGCGACGATCACCTCGGTCGAGCCGCGGGCATTGATGCCGCAGGCGATCGCCAGGGATTCGCGCCGGTTGAGGCCGCCCATCCAGCCGCCGGCGAAGGCTCCCGCGAACTTGCCCACGCTCGCGATCGCGATCAGGCCCAGGGTCAGGCCGAGCAGCCGCGGATCGCCCAGGATGGTCAGATTGGCGCTGAGCCCGGCCATGCCGAAGAACACGGGCATGAAGAACGCGACGATCAGGCCGCGCAGCTGGTCGTCGATCTGCCGGGTCAGGATCGGCGACTGCCCGATCAGGATGCCGGCGACGAAGGCCCCTAGGACGCTGTGCACGCCGATCGCATGGGTCACGAGCGCCATCGCGGCCATCACGACGAGAATGGCCGTGAGCACCGGCACGTCGCTGACGAAGTTGTCGTTGGCCCAGCGGATCAGGTGGATCACCAGCGGCCGCGCGAGCTTGAACGAGGCCAACAGGAACAGGCCGGTGCCCGCGATGCTGGTGGCGACCGACTCGAGGTCGACCGTGCCGTGCTGGGCGAGGCCGAAGGTGACGGCGATGATCACCCAGCCGATCGTGTCGTCGATGATCGCCGAGGCGATGATGATCTGGCCCAGGTTGCGCCGCATGAAGTTCATCTCGCGGACGACCATCGCCACGATCTTGACCGACGAGATCGACAGCGCGGTGCCGAGGAACAGCGAGGTGATCAGCCGCTGCTCGGGGTGCGGCAGCGAGGATTCGGGCAGGAACTGGCCCAGCAGGAAGCCGCAGGCGAACGGGATCGCGATGCCGGTGAAGGAGACGCTGGCCGCGGCCCTGCCGGCCCGGCGCACGAGCGTGACGTCGGTCTCCATGCCGGTCAGCAGGAGCAGCATGAGGACGCCGATCTGCGAGATCGCGTCGATCATGCTCTTCTGCTCGCGCACGGCCGGAAACAGGGCCTGCTGCGCCTCGGGCCACAGGGCGCCCAGCACGGACGGGCCGAGCACCAGGCCGGCGATCAGCTGCCCCAGCACCGCCGGCTGGCCCATCCGCTGCATGATCTCGCCGAGCAGGCGACCGGTCAGGAGGAGCGCGATGATCTGGCACAGAAAGACCGCCTCGGACGCCCCGACCTTGGCGGCCTCGGCACCCAGAGCCGTCACAGGGGTGAGGAGGGCGACCGAGATCGCGCCGAGAACCGCCAGCACCGCGTTTCGCGGCACCCCTCGAGTGTTGGGCTGCATTCACTTCCTCGACCCGGCCCGTCCCGTCACGCGCCGTCGTTGAGGAACCGTACCGGAGCCTCGCCTCGGTCAGTAGACCCGGGCTGCGCCTTCACCCGTGATCGCGGCGCCTTGCCGCGCATGCTGTGTCGACCGGCCCACAGCGGCGCGGCTGCGGGCACGGCCGACACCGAGGGGCTCTCTCAGCCCACGAGACCCTCGGCCTTGAGTGCTGCCTGGACCTTCGGCCGTGCGGCGACGCGCGCCATCCAGGCCGTGAGATGGGGATAGGGCGAGAGATCGAGCTTTTGGAAATTGGCCCAGTTCGCGATGGTGAACGCGTAGGCGTCGACCACCGAGAACGTCTCGCCGGTGAGGTAGGGCCGCTCCGCCAGCCTCGCGTCGAGCTCGGCGAGCCGCTTGCCGATCCGCTGTACCGCCTTCGCCTTGACGCTCTCCTCCGAGGTCGGGTCCCAGAGCGGGCTGAAGCCCTTGTGCAGCTCGGTGGCGATCACGTTCAGCCACTCCTGCGCCTTGTAGCGCTCGGGCGTGCCGGGGCGGGGAATCAGCCCAGACTCGGGCGCCTGGTCGGCGAGATACTGGACGAGCACGCCCGCCTCGCTCATGCGCTCGCCATTCTCCAGCTCCAGCAGCGGCACATAGCCGCGCGGGCTGACGCGGTAGTAGTCCGAGCCGTCGGGCAGGATGTGCTTGGCCAGATCGACCTTGACCAGCTCGAGCGGGATCCCGGCCTCGCTGGCGACGATGTGCGGCGCGAGCGAGCAGGCGCCCGGGGCATGGTAGAGCTTCATCAGAGCCTCCAATAGATGCAGATGCATGCACCCTAGCGAGGCCGAGGCGTGCCGTCAATATGGATGCAGATGCATTTATATGATAGGACGGCGCCATGTCGGATGAACCTTCCGAAGCGGTCGTCTCTGCCTGGGTGGGGCTGTTGCGCGCGCATCGGCGGGCCCTGGGCCTGGTCGAGGAGCGCCTGAAGGCAGCCGGATTGCCCCCGCTCGCCTGGTACGACGCTCTGCTCGAGCTGGAGCGGGCGGGTGCGGCGGGCATGCGCCCGTTCGAGCTCGAGCGCGCCACGCTCGTTCAGCAGTACAATCTCTCGCGTCTGATCGACCGTCTCGAGCGCGCGGGCTATGTCGAGCGCAGCCCATGCCCGGGCGACGGCCGCGGCCAGTTCGTGCACCTCACCGCCGCGGGGCGGGATGTGCGCCGGCGCAGCTGGCCGGTCTATGCCGCCGCGATCGAGGAGGCGGTCGGCAGCCGGCTGGAGGAGGCCGATGCGGCCCGTCTGGCGGCACTGCTTCGGCCGCTGGCCGGGGACGGGTGAGCGGCAGGTGGCCGCGTCAGGGTGCAGTGACGAAGCGATAGACGAGTTCGGACTCAGCCGGGGTCTCCGATTCCCAGGGCCGGCGATAGGCGAGGGTGAGCGCGCAGCCCGGCGCAGTGACCGCCGAGATCGCGATCACCCGCATTCCACCGGCGCCGGCCGCGGCTCCGTCGGGACGCTCGAACCCGTCGGACCCGATCCGCAGACAGCCGGCCGGACTCATGGTCATGGTCCAGTGATAGCCGGTGCTCGGGTTTTCCGGCAGGCGCAGACGGACGACCGTGTCGGGCGCGACCTGCACCGTGCGGCCCGCCTCGGCCTCCGTCAGCACCAGATCGACCATGTCGCCACTCCCGAAGAGCCTGGGCAGCCTAGGGGAATGGGCTTGCCGCGCAAGCCGGGGGCCTACACCGCCGCGGCGTGGCGCCGCTCGCCCTCCTGCGCCGGGGCGAGATGCTGGTCGAACCTGGCGGCGACGACCCGCAAGGCGGCCCGCGCCTCGTCCGGGATGGTCAGCCCTGCGCCGTCGATCCGCACGAGCCCCTCCGCGGCGAGCGGCCGGCACCGTTCCAGCTCGGGGGCGAAATGGCCGCGCGGGTAGCCGTGCGCCTCGGCGACGGTATCGAGATCGACCGCGAGCGCGCACATCAGCCGCTCGATCACCGCCCGCCGCAGCCGGTCCTCGCCCGCCAGGGCGTAGCCGCGCGCCACGGGCAGCCGGCCCGCCTCGACCGCGCGCCCATGCGCGCCGGTCTCGGTGATGTTCTGGACGTAGCCCTGGGGCAGGGACGAGATCGCGGTCGCGCCGAGCCCGAGCAAGGCGTCGGCGGGGTCCACGGTATAGCCCTGGAAGTTGCGCGCGAGCCGGCCGGTGCTGGCGGCCGCGGCCATGGCGTCGCCGGGCAATGCGAAATGGTCGAGCCCGATCCGCGCATAGCCATGCCGTACGAGCAGCCCGGCGGCGGTCTCGGCCTGGGCCAGGCGCTCGTCCGGTCCGGGCAGGGCGGCCTCGGGCAGCATGCGCTGGTTCTTCGCCATCCACGGCACGTGCGCATAACCGAACAGCGCGATCCGGTCTGGCGCCAGCGAGACCGCCTGCGCCACCGTGCGCGCGAGGCTGTCGGTCGTCTGATGCGGCAGGCCGTACATCAGGTCGAAATTGATCGAGCGGACGCCGGCGGCACGCAGGCGCCCGACCGTCGCGGCGACCAGGTCGAAGGGCTGGATGCGGTTGACCGCGGCCTGAACCTGCGGGTCGAACTCCTGCACCCCGAGCGAGGCGCGCGTGGCCCCCAGGCGCGCGATGCCGGGCGCCATCTCGGCGGTGAAGGTGCGCGGATCGATCTCGAACGCGATTTCCGCCTGGGGCTGCAGCGCGAATGCCGCCCGCAGGTCGGCCCAGATGGCCGCGAGCGCGTCGAGCGGCATGGAGTGGGGCGTGCCGCCGCCCCAATGCACGCTCGCCACGCTCATCCGCCGCGGCAGGTGCCCCGCCACCAGCGCCACCTCACGGCGCAGCACCGCACCATAGGCCCGCACCGGGTCCTCGCGCGCGGCCAGCTTCATGTTGCACGCGCAGTACCAGCACACCTTCCGGCAGAACGGGACGTGCAGATAGAGCGAGAGCACCGCGTCGGGATCGAGCCCACGCAGCCAGCCGGCCGCCCGCTCGGAATCGACGGTGGGGCCGAAGGCCGTGGCCGGGGGGTAGCTGGTGTAGCGCGGGACGCGCTGCGTGGCGTAGCGGGCGATGGTCGGATGCATCGCGCCAGTCTAGGCCCGGGCCGGTTGGCGGGCCTTGCGCATGGTCAATTTCCGCTCAGCTGTCGGCCGGGCCACGCACCGCGGCCGCCAGCGCCCGCTCGCTCGGCACGATCACGTTCCGGCCGGAGAACTGCGCTACGCCCTCGCGCTTCAGCCGCGCGATGAGCCGCGACAGGGTCTCGTGCCGGACGCCGATCATCGAGGCCAGATCGCGCCGGGGCAGGGGCAGGTGCAGGTGATAGGAGCCGTCGGCCTTGGGCTCGCCATGCCGGCGCAGGAGCTGCAGCAGAAGGCCGATCAGCCGGTCGCGGTTGGACAGCGTCGCTGCCCGCACCATGCGGTCCTGCGCCTGCTCGACCTCCTCGAGCGCCCGACGGAGCATGTCGCGCGCCAGCTCGGGATTGCGCTGCAGGGCGTCGCGCACCGCGGTACCGTCGATGACGCAGACCGTGGCTGGCTCGAGCGCCTCAGCCCCCGAGCGCTGCTCGCCGCCGCCGAGCAGCGCGTGATGGCCGACGAGATCGCCCGGATAGTGCAGCCCGAGGGTCACGGAATTGCCCTCGGCATCGAGCCGGCGTATCGCCACGACACCGCACTTGACGCAATAGGCCGCACCCGCCGCGTCGCCCTGCTCGAAGAGCGACGCGCCTTCCTCGCATTCCAGCACGCGGCGCGCCCCATCCAGGCGCACAAGCTCGTCCTCGCTCAGCGTGCACCAGTGGCTGTGCGCCCGGTTCACGCAGGTGAGGCAGCTGTCCGCGGGCGGTCTCGCCGTCGCCTTCGGCATCGTCCCCCTCCCGGCCCTCACCGTAGAATGTGGCCGGGGTCCGTCAATATCCACCGCGACATGGCCGTCAGGCGCCCCGCCCGGCCGAGGCCAGCCGCGGGACGGGGCCCACAGCGCGGCTCACGGTGAGCACGAGGGCGGCCGCGAGCAGGCAGAACACCCCGGCGACATAGAGCGCAGGCAGGTAGCTCGCGAAGGCGTCGCGGGTCGCACCCGCCCCGAACGCGGCCGTGGCGGCGCCGAGCTGGTGCGCGGTGAACACCCAGCCGAACACCAGGTTGGCGCGCTCGGCCCCGAACCGCTCCGCGGTCATGCGCACCGTCGGCGGCACCGTGGCGACCCAGTCCAGGCCATAGAACACGGCGAAGATCGACAGGCCGACGAAGGTGAACTCGCTGGCGGGCAGGTAGAGCAGGGAGAGCCCGCGCAGGCCGTAATACCAGAACAGGAGCCAGCGATTGTCGTAGCGGTCCGACAGCCAGCCCGACAGCACGGTGCCGGCCAGATCGAACACCCCGATCACGGCGAGCATGCCCGCGGCCCCGACCGGCGCCATGCCGAAGTCGCCGCAGAGCGTGATCCAGTGGGTCTGGATCAGGCCGTTGGTGCTCAGCCCGCAGACGAAGAAGGTCCCGAACAGCACCCAGAAGACCCAGGTCCCCGAGGCGTCGCGCAGGGCGGCGATCGGCGAGCGCAGCAGCGTGAGCAGGCCCTGCTCCTGTGGCGGTGGCGGTGTCGTCGCGGCATCGCCATAGCGCGGCAAGGCGAGGTCGGACGGCCGGTCGCGCATCAGCAGCAGAACCAGCACGAGCGCCACGAGCAGACCGGCCACGACGACGCACATCGCCGGACGCCAGCCATGGCGCTCGGTGAGGGCGGCGAGCATCGGCAGGAACACGAGCTGGCCGGTGGCGGTGCTGGCGGTGAGCAGGCCCACGACGAGGCCGCGGCGATGCGAGAACCAGCGGGTGGCGACCGTCGCACCCAGGACCAGCGCGATCATCCCGGAGCCCACGCCGCACAGCACCCCCCAGAGCAGGAGGAGCTGCCAGGTCTGGGTCATGGCGAACGAGGCCGTGATGCCCGTCACGATCAGGAGAAGGGCCGCCGTCACGACGGGCCGGATGCCGAACCGGTTGAGCAGGGCGGCGGCGAACGGCGCCATCAGCCCGAACAGCGCCAGCCGGACGGCCAGGGCCGAGGAGATGTCGGCCGTGTCCCAGCCGAACTCGCGCTGCAGCGGCACGATCATGACACCCGGCGCGCTGAGCGCGCCTGCGGTGGCGAGCATGGTCAGGAACGTGGCGGCAACGACGACCCACCCATAGTGGACGTGCCGCGCGCCGAGCCAGGCGGCGATCCGTGTCGACAGCATGAGACTGGTCCTTTCCCCCGACGCGCCGTCTTCACAGCGCCTGCAGCAGGGAGCGCAGCCGTGCCTCGGCATCCGCGCCGAGACTGGCCTCGATCCGCGCCTGTGCGCCGTCCCACAACGGGGCGGCGGCCTCGAGCGCTCGCCGGCCGCCCGCGTCGAGGTCGACCACGGCCTCACGCTGATCCGCACCCGAAGCCAAGTGCACCAGCCCCATCCGCTCCAGCAGCCGCGCATTGCGGCCGATGGTCGAGCGGTCGAGCTCGGCGAGGCGGCCGAGCTCGGTGAGCGACACCGGCCCCTGTCGCTCGAGGATCCGCAGCAGGCGGAACTGCGCCACGGTGATCCCGGCCGGCGCCAAGGCGTCGTCATAGATCGCCGTCGCCTTGCGGGCGGCGCTGCGCAGCAGAGTGCAGTAGCAGCGAGTTGTCATGAAGCGGGTATATACCCGTGAATCCTCGGCCATGCAATCGGAAGGATCGCGACATTCTGCTACGGGGCCATCGCGTCCCTCGGCGATGATCCCACTGTCAGTCTGCCAAACCTGGCCGCCTGACCAAATCGGCCCTCCTGGCCGTGCGACGACCAACGCCAGCTACGCCATATCGCGGGACACGATCTCTTCCACCGTCACCATGGCTTCGTCACCACGGCAGCAACTCTGGCGCGATGGTTAGCGTATGATGTTAGCTTCACGATGCAACAATTGAAACATTGCGGTGGCTGATCGGCGTCTCGTGGAAACGATGCCCGCGCATGGTGCCGTCACCCCGCGGAGACGATGACCTTCATTCGCTCCCACCGCGCGGAAGCCGCTTGGCCGGCATACCCGGCGACGGTCGTGAAACGCAGCTCAGATCGGGACAGAATTCATGCTTAAGTCTGGTCTAAAGTTGGCTCTATGCTCTGCCGCATTGGCGGTGCCGGTGATGATCGGAGCATCCGACGCTCGCGCCGAGGTGCTCGCCACCGCGACGCGTGTTTCCGGCATAGGAACACCCGGAACAATTCCTTTGAATGATTCGGGCGGCACCGCGCTGGCGTTCAGCACCACCAAGCCGAATCAGAAGATCGTCCTCACCTACAACGCCGAGTGCTTTACCTCCGGATCGTGGCTCGCGATCTCCATCTTCGTCGACGGCAAGGAGGCCAATCCGCAATCCGGTTCCGATTTCGCCTTCTGCAGCGCGCCCGGCAACTGGCATGGCACCGTGCGTCAATCGATCATCACGGTGCCCAAGAAGGGGGCGCATGCGGCGACGGTCGTTGCCACGCTGGTCGGTGGCGGCTCATTCAGCCTCGACGACACCTCGTTCGTCATCGAGAAGTAGCCTCATCGCGCTGGATCCGGCGGGGCGACTTGGGTCGCCCCGCTCCCCGCAGCGGCCGGCCGCTCCGGTTATGCTATGCTCCGCCCCCTACCGGCAGCAGCATCTTCCAGCCCTGGACCATGAGCACCTCGCCGGTGTCGGCATCGAGGGTCTCGACCTTGAGCCCGGCATACCCGATGCCGGGACGGCGCGACTCCTCGAAGCTCTCGACCGT
>JBGAKU010000242.1:0-8335 GCA_044224255.1 Geminicoccaceae bacterium | reverse complement strand
TGCCGGACATAGACGCTGATCATGTCGGCCACACCCAGCACGAAGAGGCAGGCGAGCGAGAGGTAGAGATTCGACGATAGGCCGAACACGATGGTGGCGAGGCCGAAGATCGCCACCGCCAGCAGCATGCGCCGGCCCACATGCCGCTCCAACGGGCGGTGGGCCAGGATCAACGCCATCACCACAGCACCGGCGGCCGGCATGCTGCGCAGCACGCCAAGGCCCAACGGCCCGACCAGGAGGATGTCGCGCGCATAGATCGGCAGCAGCGCCGTCGCCCCGCCGAGCAGGACCGCGAACAGGTCGAGCGAGATGGCCCCCAGGATGGCCGGCCGCGAGTGGATGAACTGGATGCCGGCGAGCAGGTTGGCCCAGCTCGCCTTCTCCCGGCCACCGGCGGCGCCGCGATGCGCGATCATGGCCACCAGCAGCGCGGTGGCCCCGTAGGCCAGGGCGGCGCTGGTGAAGACCACGGCCTCGCCGAAAGCATAGAGGATGCCGCCCAGCGCCGGCCCCATGATGGTCGCGGTCTGCCACGCGGACGAGTTCCAGGCGACCGCGTTCTTGAATTGGGCGATGGGCACGAGATTGGGCAACAGCGCCTGCCCCGCCGGATTGGCGAAGGCGCGCGCCGAGCCGTAGACCAGGGTGAGCAGATAGATCGGCCAGACGGTCGTGCTGCCGAGAAGGGCATGGACGAGCAGGCCGAGGCCGGTCAGGGTCGTGACCGCGTAGCAGGTCATCAGCACCGTCCGGCGGTCGAACCGATCGGCGACGTGTCCGGTGACCAGGGCGAGGCAGATCGCGGGCAGGAACCCGGCGAGACCAACCAGCCCGAGCGCCAGCGGATCGCCGGTGAGGTCGTAGACGCGCCAGCCCACCGCGACGTTCTGCATCTGGATGGCCAGCGCCGAGACAAAGCGCGAGCCGCAGTAGCAGGCGAAGTCCCGGTGCCGGAACACGTCCCAGCTCGACTCGGGGCGCGGTTGCGCGGAAGCCATCATCGGCCCCGTACCCTCACCCGGCCGCGGCAGGCCGGCGACGGCCGAGCTGGAGCGCGGTGACGATGCCGGCAACGCCGGCCTGCCTCACCTGATCGAGCGTGACCGGATCGTCAGGACCGAACCGGCGCCACGTCTGCTCCATGAGCTGTCTCCTCGCGTGCGGCCGAGGAGCATGGCGCGTCGGTGCGGGTGACGGAAGGGTCGAGGCGACATGGCTGCGATCGTTCCAAGCGAGGTCAGCGACGCAGGTTGGCCAGGCTCACCTTCGCGGCGCAGCGCTGGATCGCCCGCCTCTCCGGCCGGGTGATGAACTCGTCCAGATAGAGAGCACCCCCAAGCCTGCGTACCTGCTCCAGGAATTCGCGGCGCCCATCGCTATGTTTGGCGATCTTCACGATCCGGTCGGTGATCGTGCAGCCGCTTACGTCGAGGTCGTTCCCGGCGTGCGAATCGCACCGGCCGAGGACGACGGTCTCGGTCAGTCTGCTCCGCCGGCACCGGTCGTGGCGATCCGGGACGCCATCCTGGTCCGCGTCGCGCAGCGTGCCGCCCCAGGAGAACACGACCGTGCCGTTCTGCGCGAGCTGGCTCGTGGTCAACGTCACATACTGCGCCGAGGAGGCCGCGTAGGACGAGCCGGCACCACCACCGCCGCCACCACCGAAATAGCCGCCAGAGTGGCCGCCGCCACCGCCCGCATAGCCACCGCCGCCGCCACCACCGCCGCCCTCGCCTCCGGCGAAATCGCCATTGCTGCCGTCGAGCCCGTTGATCTCGCCTGGGCCCAGACAGCCGCCGCAACCGCCATCGGCACCTCCGCCGCCACTGCCGTCCTGGCCGGGCTGCGGGGTGGACCCGCCACTGCCGCCCACCCCGCCGCTGCCGCCCGACGAACCGCCTCCGCCACCGCCGCCGCCGGCCACGAGCAGCGGCGCCTGGGTCGACCTGACGATGATCGCGCTTCCTCCGCCGCCAGGGCCGCCGTCCCCGGCGGTCGGGAATGGCGCCCTGCCCTTGGCGCCACCGAAACCGTAGCCCTGCGGATCGTCGCCGAAGCAGCCGACCCAGACGTCAAGCAACTGACCAGGGGTCAAAGGCCCGTCGGGGGAGACGGCAAAGGTCGCCTGCGAGAGGCCGCCGAAGCCTCCATCCGCCCCGCTGCCTGGATTGCCGCCGTGCGCGCCCTGCACGACGACCTGCAGCTGGGAGATCCCTTGCGGAACGACGAAGGGCTGAATCGGGGGGCTGTCGTCGGGGATGATGCAGTAGAACGCCTGCGAGTCCGTGGCGGCAGCCGGGTAGGCCAAAGGGGCGACAGCCGAGGCTGCCAGCAGCATCGCCAGCGAATGAGCCGAGAATCGAACGAATCGACCTGCCGACATGCTGAGCCCTCCCCGCACACACTCGACGCAGATTTCCACTTAACCGTTTGAAATTGTCACTCGTGGTCACTGGTAACGATCCGAACACCTGCTGGCAATCGCGAGTCAGCACGGGCCTTGCTCCCACCCGTGCAGACGCACTCGGGTCACGAGGCGGGCGCGGGCCGATGAACGGCCTCCCGCACGCAGAGAGCCTGCGCGCCGTTCTTGCCAAGTGGGCTGCGAAGGCGGAACCTTACGTAAATTAGGCCAAGAGAAATCGCCGCGGAGAACGTCGATGCTCGGGCTGATGCAGCAGCAGCCGCTGATGATCTCCTCGCTGCTCCAGTTCGCCGCGCGCCATCACGGCGATGCGGATATCGTGAGCAATACTCTCGAAGGCGGGCGTCACCGCTACACCTACCGGGATGCGGAGCGGCGGGCTCGTCGGCTGGCAGCGGCGTTACAGCGGTTGGGTGTCCAACCTGGCGACCGGGTCGGCACGCTGGCATGGAACGGCTACCGCCATCTGGAACTCTACTTCGCCGTGCCGGGCATGGGTGCCGTCCTCCACACCATCAATCCACGCCTGTTCGAGGAGCAGGTCGCCTATATCATCGATGATGCCATCGACCGGGTGCTGTTTGCCGACCTCACCTTCGTGCCGCTGGTGGAGCGGGTGCTGGCTCGGTTGGGGCATCGGCCCATTGCGGTCATCGTGATGACCGACCACGCGCATCTGCCGGTCGTCAATCTGCCGGGCGGAGTGGAACTGCACGCCTACGAGGATCTGCTCGACACGGCGCCCGACGGCTTCGCCTGGCCCGACCTGGACGAGAATTGCGCATCCGGCCTGTGCTACACCTCCGGCACCACCGGCCATCCCAAGGGCGTTCTCTACAGTCACCGCTCGACGGTCCTGCAGGCCCTGGCGTGCAGCGTGCCGGACGTGTTCGGCCTGCGCGCCGTCGACCGGGTGCTGCCGGTCGTCGCCATGTTCCACGTCAACGCTTGGTGCATCCCCTATTCGGCGACCATGGTCGGCGCCCGTCTCGTCCTTGCCGGCGCGAAGGCCGATGGCGCGAGCCTGCACGAGCTGATCGAAAGCGAGGGTGTCACTTTCGCCGCCGCTGTCCCGACGGTCTGGCTCGGCTTGGTCCAGCACTTGCGGACGTCCGGTGGTCGCATGGAAAGTCTCAAGCGCGTCTGCATCGGAGGCGCGGCGTGCCCAAGCGCCCTGCTCGAATCGTTGCGCGATGAGTGCGGCGTCGAGGTCGCCCAAGGTTGGGGAATGACGGAGACCAGTGCGGCTGGAGCCTACAACCACCCCAAGCCGTCGGATACCGCATTGCCCGGGGCGGAAGCCGACGCGCTCCGCCTCAAACAGGGCCGCGCTCTGTTCGGCATCGACTACCGGATCGTCGACGGGGACGGCCGCGACATGCCCTGGGACGGCGCCGCAGCTGGCGAGCTGCTGGTCCGCGGTCCGCGGGTCTGCCGGGCTTACTACCGAGCCGAGAGCGACGCGGTCGATGCCGACGGCTGGTTCCGCACCGGCGACGTCGCCACGATCGACCCCGCCGGCTTCGTGCAGATCACCGACCGGGCCAAGGACCTGATCAAGTCCGGTGGCGAGTGGATCAGCTCGCTCGATCTCGAGAACGTGGCGATGAGCCACCCCGACGTGGCCGAGGCCGCCGTGATCGCGGCCAAGCATCCGCGCTGGGACGAGCGGCCACTGCTGCTGGTGGTGCCGAAGCCGGGCCACGAGCCCGATGCCGAAGGTCTGCTCGATTGGTACAAGGGCCGGGTCGCTGCCTGGTCCACGCCCGACGCGGCCTTGGTCGTCGACGAGCTGCCGCATACCGCCACCGGCAAGCTGCTCAAGACCGTGTTGCGGGAGCGCTACGGCAACTACTATCTCCGCGGGACCTGATGGCCGGACCGCGTACTTGGTAGGCGCCGACCGGGCCGCCCTGGAGACCATGCCGTGATCACGAATCCGGACCTCGTCCAGCGCATCCTGCTCGTCCGTCGCCCCAAAGGGGTGCCGGTGGCGGAGGATTTCCGCCTCGAGGAAGCGAGCTTGCCGTCGCTCAGGCCCGGCGAGGCACGGGTCCGTACGATCTGGCTGTCGCTCGACCCCTATATGCGCGGCCGGATGAACGACGCGCCGTCTTACGTGCCGCCGACGCAGCTGGGCGAGCCGATGCCCGGCGAGTGCGTCGGCCAGGTCGAGGCGAGCCGTGCCGACGGCTTCGCGCCGGGCGACTTCGTGCGCGGCCATGGCGGCTGGCAGAGCCGGTTCGTCCTGCCGGCGGAGAAGCTGGCCAGGCTCGATCCCGCGGAGGCGCCACTCAGCACCTCGCTGGGCGTGCTGGGCATGCCCGGCCTCACCGCCTATGCGGGCGTGCATGCCGTCACCCGGGCCAAGGCCGGCGAGACGCTGGTGGTGGGCGCTGCCAGCGGCGCAGTCGGCGCCATCGCGGGCCAGCTCGCGAAAAGCGCGGGCTGCCGGGTCGTCGGCGTGGCCGGGGGCGCCGACAAGTGCCGCTACGTCACCGAGGAGCTCGGCTTCGACGCCTGCCTCGACCGTCGCGAGCCCGACCTCGCCGGGCGGCTGAAGACGGCCTGCCCCGACGGCGTGGACGTCTACATCGAGCTGGTCGGCGGCGAGCTGCTGTGGGCGCTGCTGCCCTTGCTCAACCTCCATGCCCGCATCTCGGTCATCGGCGCGGTCGCCTGGTACAACCTGCCCGGCCTGCCCGAGGGCCCCGATCGCTCGCCACTGCTGTGGCGCGCGATCCTGACCAAGCGGCTGCAGGTCACGGGCACCCTGGTCTACGACTTCGCCGGCCTGGAGCCCGAGTTCCGCCGCACCTGCGTCACGCTCGTCCGCGACGGCAAGCTCCGGTTCAAGGAGGACGTGGTCGAAGGCCTGGAGAACGCGCCGCAGGCCTTGATCGGCATGCTGGAGGGGCGGAACTTCGGCAAGGTGCTGGTGCAGGTCGCGCCCGACCCGACCCGGGCGGGCGCCTAGCCCGGGAGCAGCTCCGCGCCGCGCCCATGACAGGCGAGGTCCGACGCGTAGCGGCGGTGGAAGCGGCCATAGCCGCGCTCGGTGGTCTTGAGCTGGTCGCGGACGAGCTGGTGGAACCGCGGCAAGGCGTGGAACGGCACGGCCGGATAGGCATGGTGCTCAGCGTGGTAGGGCATGTTCCAGGCCAGCCGCCGCACGAGCGCGGTCGTGTAGGTGGTGCGGGTGTTGGCGAGCATGTCGGCGACGTGCGGGCAGCGGCCGTGCTCGGCCATCAGGTAGGCGCGCAGGAAGGGCTGGCCGAGAAGGGCGGGCACCACCCACAGCCAGAGTAGAGCACCACTACCCGCCGCGAGTGAGCCCGCCGCCAGCAGCCCGTAGCCCGCCAGCATCACCCACGCCTCGCGCGCCACCGCCGGCCGCGACGCCGCGGGCACATACGCGTCGCGGCAGCGTCCGGCGGCGTTGACGAGCAGGGTTCGCGCCGAGCCCCACCACAGCGGCAGCCCGCCCAGGCGCCAGGCATACTCGCCGAGGCCGCGCGGCTCGGGCACGGCGAGCTCCGGGTCGCGCTCGGGATCGTGGGTGAAGCGGTGGTGGGCAGCATGAAAGCAGCGGAACCACTCCGGCGGGATCAGCAGGAGAAAGCCGGCGCAGGCCGCGACCGCCCGGCTGACCCGCTCGCTGCTGAAGGCGGTCTTGTGGGTGCATTCGTGTAGGGCGGTGAACAGGAAGACGATCAGGATGCCCTGCGGCAGGATCCAGAGCGGCCAGAACGGGGCGCCGAGCGCGATCGGCAGGCTCGTCGCCGCGAGCGCACCGAGATGGGTTGCGAGCTGGGCGGCGCCCAGCCGGTCGGAGCGGCGCAGCAGGGCGGCGCGCTCCTCCCGTCCGAGGCGGGCGACGACGGCGCGATGGTCCAGCGCTTGCTCGGCCATGCCGATGAATCGGCGCCCGGGCATGGCCCTTGTCAACCGGTCCCGCTCCCGGCGGTGGGGCGGCATGCCCGACCGACCGAGCCGGCGCGCGTCGCTGCAACCCGATAGTGGGCCGCTGTACCTGGGCCGCCGGCCGGGGTCAGGCCTGGCCCGTTCCGGGCATGCCGGCGCCGCGGCGCTCGGTCATGAACTGGTCGAACTCGGCCTTGTCGCGAGCCATGCGCAGCCGGTCGAGGAAGTCACGGAACGCCCGCTCCTCTTCCTCGAGCCGGCGCAGGGTCTCGGCCCGGTACTCGGCGAAGGCGCGGTTGCCGCCGGCCGGCTCCTCGCCGCCCCAGCGCCAGCCGCGGCCGGCCTCGGTGTTGTGCCAGCGGCCGACCCGGCCGCGCATGCCACATGCCATCCGTCCGCTCCCGATCGCGAAGGCGAGCGTGGCGAGCCCCAAAGGCCACCACACGCAGAACGCCAGGACCGCCACGGCGATCCAGGCCGGCTTGCCGAACTCGTCGAGCCTGGCGACGACGCCCATCCGCGCCTCCAAGTGAATGTTATAAACATTTACATATCGCGACGCGCGGCGCTGTCAAGCGGCGCGGTTCAGCCCGAGCCCGTCGAGATAGACCAGGAGCCCCGCCTCCAGGAGATCCTCGGGCGGCATCGGCAGGGCACGCCGGGCGCCGTCGCCGCGCCCGAACAAGGCGGCGATGCCGTGCGCCAGCGCCCAAAGATGCAGTGCCACCATCAGGGCCGGCGGGCTGCGGCCGGACGGCAGGCGGCGGCACACCGCCTCGGCGGCGGTCTTGAGCACCGCGAAGGCCCGGTCGCCCGCCTGCTGCAGGTCAGGGTGGCCATCCAAGGGCAGCCCGGCCTCGAACATCGCCGAATAGTAGGCGGGCTCGCTACGCGCGAAGGCCAGATAGGCCTTGCCGATGTTGCCGAAGGCGGTGACCGGGTCCGGCCGGCCCTCGTTCCAGGCCGTGGCCAGCATCGCCTCGAACCGGGCGAAGCCCTGCCGCGCCACGTCGGCCATCAGCTCGTCGCGGTCGCGAAAATGGCGATAGGGTGCGGCAGCACTGACCCCGGCCGAGCGTGCCGCCTCGGCGAAGGTGAACCCGGCCGGCCCCTTCTCCGCGATCAGGCTGAGCGCCGCCCGGATCAGCGCCTCGCGCAGATTGCCGTGATGATAGCCGCGCCGCTCCATGCCACCGTCCAAGGCAATGTGAAGGGCTCTTACATGAAGTGGGCTCTCATGCGCCAGCACGACGACGACGTCGGGTTCGTGCGTGCCAACGCGCAGCTCGATCGTGCAATTTCGCCGACTCGCCCGACCCGCCTCGGGTTCGAACGTGCTCTCGCGGCAGGGGTCGCGGGGAGCTCCTGGTCGATCGCATGAGGTCGGCGCAGCGGCGTCTGCATCGCTTGGCCTGGGTTCGGACGTGCCAGGAATTAAATCGTTCGTGCATTTTCGCGAGCGCGGCTTGGATCCTTGGGTTCGTGCGTGCCGTTGGCGCAGTTCGAGCGTGCGAAAGCCGCAGTTGGCGGGCTCCCTGGTTTTGTGCGTACCGTTGGCGAGCGCGTCCCGGCTGAGCCGCGGCAAGTCCGGCGGATCGCTTCTGCCGATCGGCGCAGGTGAGTCGGGGTGCGACGGGAGCATGACGCAGGTTCCGGCCGTGATCGCCAGATCATAACATGGATCGGACTATGATCCTATCACGGCTTTTGGCCGATGGCGGCCCCATCAAGGAATCGCCGATCCTGCTCCGACCATTATCGGGCCGATGGACAAGATGCAGAGGTAAGCCAGAGGCGCAAACGGTGAGAGAGCGGCCGACAAGTGAAGACTGGTTTCGCCGCCCCGGGTAACGGGATGGTCCGCCCCTGCGGGGCCGTTTGGTAGGGTCCCTGGCGGGCAGAAGCACGAGCGCAGGGGATCTCCACGATGCTCACGACGATCGGGATCGACTTGGCCAAGACCGTCTTGCACGCGGTGGCGAT
>JBGAKU010000241.1:0-8366 GCA_044224255.1 Geminicoccaceae bacterium | reverse complement strand
GCAGCACGGTCTTGGCCAAATCGATCCCGATCGTCGCGATCATCGTGGTAACCCCTGCGCTTGCGCTTCTGCCCGCCAGGGACCCTACCAAACGGCCCCGCAGGGGCGGACCATCCCGTTACCCGGCAGCGCGCCGCGACCACAGGCTCGGGCTCATCCTCGTGGCGGGATCGGCGATCGCCTGGAGCACCGCCGGACTCTACGCCCGTGCCGTCGGGGTCGACGTCTGGACGACGATGTTCTGGCGCTGCGCCTTTGCGGGTGCCTTGATCCTCGCCTGGCTGGTCTATTCGACCGGTACGCGGGTCGTGGCCAGCATTCGGGGACTGGGTCTCCCCGGGCTTGCCGTCGCGATCTGCGGTGCAGTCGCGACGATGAGCTTCCTCACTGCCCTCCAGTTCACCAGCGTCGCGGACGTCCTGATCATTCAGGCCACCGCCCCCTTCGTCGCCGCCTTCCTCGGCCGCGTCTGGCTGAAGGAGAAGGTCGACATGGCGGTCCTGGTTGCGAGCGGCATCGCCTTTCTGGGCGTGGCGATTATGGTCGTCGGCTCGATCGGCCACGGCTCGATCGACGGTGACCTGTTCGCCATGCTGATGACTCTCGGCTACGCCTTGATGATCGTGATGATGCGGCGGTGGCAGCACGTCTCGATGATGCCGGCAGTGCTGCTCACGACGATGCTCGCGGTCCTCGCCTCGACGCCGTTCGCGCAGCCGCTGTCCCCCAGTTGGCAGGACCTCGTCTGGCTCGCCTTGTTCGGGCTCACACAGATGGGGCTGGGCCTGATCCTGTTCACGACCGGCACGCCCAAGATCCCCGCGGGCGAGGCGGCGCTCCTGGGCGTGCTCGAGGTCGTCCTGGCCCCGATCTGGGTCTGGCTGGCGTTCAACGAGGTTCCGAGCGGTGCGACCCTGCTCGGCGGCGGGCTCGTTCTGGCCGCCGTCATGAGACATGTGGCGCAGGACCTGGTTCGTGAGCCCTCCCGCGCCGAGTACAAGCGGCGTCAGACCTCGATCAGCGCGTAGGCCTTGCCGTTCGGCTTGGCGACCGAGGCGGCGACGTTGAGCACCGGGATGCCGCGCCGCGTCCCGCCGGCATGGCTGCCATGATGGGCATGGCCGTGGAACACCGCCCGGACGGTCTCGAAGCGGTCGATGGTCTCCGCCAGCCGCGAGCAGCCGAGGAACGGGAAGATCGCCTCGGGCTCGCCGACCACGGTCGCCTCGATCGGCGCGTAGTGCAGCACCACCACCGTGCGCTCGGTGTCCAGCTCCTTGAGGGCGTGCTCGAGCCGCAGTGACTGGTCCAGCGCCTCCTGCACGAACGCCTTGATCGGCGCCTCGCCGAACGCATCGAGCATCCGCCCGTCGAAGCCGCCGCCGAACCCCTTGACCCCGGCGAAACCGACGCCGTCGAGCTCGTGCACCTCGTCCTCGAGGAAGATCACGCCGGCCTGGCGCAGCACCGCCTCGACCTCCTCCGGCACGCCGCAATGATGGTCGTGATTGCCGAGCACCGCGACCACCGGCACCGAGCAAGCGCGCAGATCCTCGGCCAGCGCCTCGGCCTCCGGGACCGTGCCGTGACCGGTGAGGTCGCCGCACAGGCAGAGAATGTCGGCCGCCTGCGAGATCTCGGTCAGGGTCTCGCGCCAGCGGCCCCTGGCAGCGGGCGAGGCATGGACGTCGCCGATCGCGGCCACGCGCAAGGGGGTCCGCTCAGCCATCGGTCTCCGCCGTCGCCGGGCCGACCACGTCGGCGAAGCCCCACGCCTGGACGTCGATGCGGTAGTCCTCCGCCGAGAACAGTCGTCCCCGGCACACCCTGGTCTGCGGGATCGGCAGCTCGATCTGCCGCCGCGCGCGCTCGAGCAGCTCCTCGATCAACCAGCGCGGCACCAGCTCGCGCTCGGATGGATAGATGAAGCGGAAGTTGAGGACGTGCATCAGCAGCACCTCCCAATACTGCTCCATGTGCGTGAGCAGCCGCTGCCAGTCGATCCGCTCGCTCTGCCGCAGGATCAGATGCGCGATGTCCGCCCCGTCGTAGCGGTGCCGGTTCTGCAGGAGCGCCTTCGACCAGATCATCTCGGTCGGCGGGGTAAGCTCGACCGGCACGTCGTAGATCTCGGCCGGGTGGCGCTCCTGGAACCACAGGTCGGAGATGCTGACCACGGCGGTGGCCGAGCCGAAGATCACGTCGAAGAAACAGTCGCCGCGCCGCACCTTGGCGATCCAGCGCTCGTCCTCGATCTCGGTCGCGAAGCCGTGCTCCTTGAAATGCAAGAGGATGCGCGGGAAGTCGCCCGCCTTGCAGAACACGTCGAGGTCCTTGGTGGCACGGTTGATGCCCGTGTAGCAGTTGACCGCGAACGTGCCGGCGACCAGGGCCGGGATGCCGCTGCCATGCAGCAGGCGCAAGGCATCGGCATAGAATCCGTCGGCCTCGGCCGGCGCCAGATCGGAGGCGGGTGGCGGCGAGCCGGCCAGCCGGGGATAGCTGTCGCGCAGAGGCTGGGAGCTGGCGGAACCGGCCACGTTGATCGCCGCGATTGTCGTCACCGACCCTTGTAACCCCACGGCAAGCGTCGCAGTTCCCGTCAGCTCCGGACGGTGCGCGCCGTGGCCCGGTCGAGCTGCTCCCCGGTCGCGGTGATCCGCACCCGCGCCGCCCCGTCGTCGACGATGTCCAGCCCCTCGATGGTGCGGCGCGACCGAAGTCAATCTTGCGGCACTCGTCGATTTGTCCGGCTCCTGGATCGACCGGGTGCACCGGCGCCGGCCGCCTGACGGCGTCATCCTCGACGTGGACAGCTCGGAGAGCCCGGCTTTCGGTCGACAGGAAGGCTCGGCCTGGAGACCCGGGTACAGTAGCTCTTCACACCAGGAAGCCGCTACCAGGCATGCCTTCCTGTTGATCGAGGACCGGCCGAGGAGCAGGGATTGGGCGTCGGCCGAGCGTATATGGGGATATCGGCTGAGATGTGGGCGAGATACCTACAGGTCGTTGTCTTGGGCGGGGCTGTTGGTGCGGGGGCGCTGTGCCACGCAGCCGGCTTGGCGTGGGCTCACGGCGTCACCGAGCGCGTCAGCGTCCGTACCGGTGGCGGCCAAGCCAGAGGCGGCAGCATTTTTCCTGCCGTATCCTCGAACGGGCGATTTGTCGCCTTTCTGTCCGGCGCACCGAACTTGATAGCAAGGGACACGAACAATACCGACGATGTATTCGTGCACGATCGCGCTGATCGTACGACGGAGCGTATAAGCATATCAACAAATGGTCTACAAGGCAATGACACGAGCTTCGACGTTGTAGCGATCTCTGCAACTGGTCGTTTTGTCGCCTTTAGCTCGCTGGCTAGCAACTTGGTGCAAGAAGATACCAACGGAACCTACGATGTATTTGTTCGCGACCGACGCAATCGCACGACGAGTCGGGTGAGCGTGAGCACCGGCGGCCACCAAGCCAGTGGTGGTTCCATCGGAAGCGTTGGAGCAGCAATATCCGCCAACGGGCGGTTCGTCACCTTTGTTTCCGATGCCAGCGATCTGGTCCCGAACGACACCAACAACCAACTGGACGTATTCGTTCACGATCGCGAGTTGGGCTCCACCCGACGAGTAAGCGTCGGAACCGACGGCACCCAAGCCAACTCGTTTAGCAATATTGCGGCCATCTCAGCAGATGGGCGCTTTGTTGCTTTCGTATCGGAAGCGAGCAATCTCGTGCCGGGTGACACGAACGGGGTGCGCGATGCCTTTGTTCGTGACCTCAAGACGCGCACAACCCGGCGGGTGCACGTGGGGTTGGGCGGTGCCCAAGCCAATGCCGGAATCAACGGTGGAGTTTTGATTTCAGCGAATGGCCGCTTTGTCGCGTTCAGCTCGAACGCGAGCAATCTCGTGCCCGGCGACACTAACGGCTCAACCGATGTGTTCGTCCGGGATCGTCGGATGGGCACCACGCTGCGCGAGAGTCTCGGGCCAGGCGGGACAGAGCTCAGGGGGCAGAGCTTTGTCACCTCGATCTCAGGCAACGGTCGTCTTATCGCCTTCGAATACTTTGACGGCTTTGCAACAGATGATCGCAAGAACGATTCTGAGGTTCTTGTCCGTAATCGCAGAAGCGGTGACATCCGGCGAGTAACCTCTGGGTGTCTTGGCGCAACTGTAATAGGGTGCAGCGCAAGCGGGGTGCTTTCGACTAGTGGAGAAATTGTTGCCTTTCAAGCGTATGCCGATTATTTGGTGCCCGATGACACCAATGGAGAGAATGATATCTTTGTTCGAGAGCTCAGGTTTTAGCCGCAGATTAACTGATCGAGACTTGGCAGATCAAGTCTAACCAATATCGTTCAGCTAGCTGCCGTAGTGGATCGCTGGAAATGACCGACGAGGCGGCTGTCCCCCAGAGCGATGGTGTGAGCAGGGTCTGGATGGTTCGGCCCAAGCAGCATCGGGAGACAGGCTACACCACTCTTGTGGTCACCGGCCTTGGTAACCCGACGGCGAGCGCTGCAGTTCCCGTCAGCTCCTCGTCGTACGCGCCTTCGCCCGGGCGAGCTGCTCCCCGGTCGCGGTGATCCGCACCCGCGCCACCCCGTCGTCGACGATGCCCAGCGCCTCGGCAGCACGCCGCGACAGGTCGATGCGGCGCCCGCGCACGAACGGCCCGCGATCGTTGATCCGCACCTTGACCTTCTTGCCGGTCTCGAGCGCCTCGACGGTGACCTCAGCACCCATGGGCAGGGTCGGGTGCGCTGCCGTCAGCGCTCTGGGGTCGTAGCGGGCACCGCTCGCCGTGCGCCGCCCGGCAAGGCCGTTGTCGTAGATCGAGGCCTTGCCGACCTCGCGAAAGACCACCGGCTCGCCCGCCTGGGCCATCGAACCCAACAGGATCAGCGCGGCCAGCGCCGCCTTGGTGATGCCTCGCATGGCAGGCTCCCATGCTTCCGTCCGCACCGACGCGCGGATCGCTCGAATTATTCCCCGAATCGTTCCACCAACGCGCAACCTGGTACGATGTTCCGGCGCTGGCCCGACCGAGCGTCCTGATCGACGGGTCGGGCTACATCTTCCGCGCCTTCTTCGCCCTGCCGCCGATGACCCGGCCGGACGGCACGCCGGTGAACGCCGTGTTCGGCTTCGCCAACATGCTGTTCAAGCTGATGCAGGACCGCCCGCACGACGACCTCGTGGTGGTGTTCGACTACAGCGGCGAGAGCTTCCGAAACCAGCTCTACGACCAGTACAAGGCGAACCGCGACGAGCCGCCCAAGGAGCTCGTGCCGCAGTTCCAGCTCGTGCGCGACGCGGCCCGCGCCTTCGGCCTGCCGGTGATCGACGTCGAAGGCTTCGAGGCGGACGACCTGATCGCCGCCTACGCCAAGCTCGCACGGCAGGCGAGCGAGCCGGTCACGATCGTTTCGTCGGACAAGGACCTGATGCAGCTGGTCGCCGACGGAATCGCCATGTGGGACCCGATGAAGCAGAAGGCAATCGGCCCTGCCGAAGTCATCGAGCGCTTCGGGGTCGGGCCGGAGCTGGTCTGCGATGCACTGTCACTGATCGGCGATACCTCCGACAACGTCCCGGGCGTTCCCGGGATCGGCCCGAAGAACGCGGCGCAACTGCTGACCGAGTTCGGCTCGCTCGAGGGCGTGCTCGCGAACCTCGACAAGATCAAGCAGCCCAAGCGGCGCGAGGTGCTGCAGGCCAATGCCGAGAAGGCGCGCCTGTCCTACCGCCTGGTCTGCCTCGCCGACGACGCCCCCGTCCCGCTCGGCCTGGATGAGCTGCGCCGCAAGCCCTTCGACCCGCCGACGCTGCTCCAGTTCCTCAACACCAACGGCTTCAAGTCGCTCGCCGCCCGCATCGGCGAGGTCGCGGCTGCCGCCGAGGCGAGCCGCACCGAGCGCAGCGAGAAGGGCGAGCAGCGCTCGATCGGCGTCACCTCGCTCGAGGAGCTCGACCGCCTCCTCGCCCGCGCGGTCGACAAGGGCCTGCTCGCCATCGACACCGAGACCACCTCGCTCGACGTCGCCCGCGCCAGGCTGGTCGGCGTCTGCCTCGCGGTCGAGCCGGGCGAGGGGTTCTACCTCCCGCTCGCCCATGTCGACGAGTTCGGCCAGCCCCGCGACGGCCAGCTCGACCTGCCCGCGGTCGTCGAGCGCCTGCGCCCGGTGCTCGCCGACCCCTCGGTCCTCAAGATCGGCCACAACATCAAGTACGACGCCGGCATCCTCGCCCATTACGGGCTGGTCGTGACCCCGATCGACGACACCATGCTGCTCTCCTACGTGCTCAACGGCGCCAGCCACGGCCACGGCATGGACGAGCTCGCCCAGCGCTATCTCGACCATGACTGCATCACCTATGAGAGCCTGTGCGGCAAGGGTGCGGCCCAGATCGGCTTCGCGAGCGTCCCGATCGACAAGGCCACCGCCTACGCCGCCGAGGACGCCGAGGTCACCCTGCGCCTGTGGCGGCATTTCCGCCCGCGCCTGCTCGAGGAGCGCATGGTCGCGGTCTACGAGACCCTCGACCGGCCGCTCTCGCCCATCGTCACCGAGATGGAGCGGCACGGCATCCGCGTCGACGCGCACCGCCTGCGCCGGCTCTCGGCCGAGTTCACCCAGCGCATGGCCGGGCTCGAGGCCGAGGCCTACAAGCTCGCCGGCCGCAGCTTCAACCTCGGCTCGCCCAAGCAGCTGGGCGAGGTCCTGTTCGACGAGCTGAGCCTCGGCGGGGCTGGCAGGAAGACCAAGACCGGCGCCTACGCCACCGGGGCCGAGGTGCTGGAGGAGCTGGCGCTGGCCGGCCACGAGCTGCCGCGCGTCATCCTCGACTGGCGCCAGCTGCAAAAACTCACCCGCACCTACACCGACACGCTCGTCGAGCAGGTCAACCCCACGACCGGGCGCGTTCACACCAGCTACAGCCTCGCCGCCACCTCCACCGGCCGCCTCTCCTCCAACGACCCCAACCTGCAGAACATCCCGATCCGCACCGAGGAGGGCCGCAAGATCCGCGAGGCCTTCGTGCCCGAGGACGGCCATCTCCTGGTCTCGGCCGACTATTCCCAGATCGAGCTGCGCATCCTCGCCGACATGGCCGACATCGCCCCGCTCAAGGAGGCCTTCGCCAACGACATCGACATCCACCGGGTCACCGCCTCGCAGATGTTCGGCATGCCCGTGGATCAGATCGGCCCCGACCTGCGCCGCTCGGCCAAGACCATCAATTACGGCATCGTCTACGGCATCGGTGCTTTCGGCCTCGCCCAGCGCCTCGGCATCCCCCAGGCCCAGGCCAAGGCCTACATCGACAGCTACTTCGAGCAGTATCCAGGCATTCGCGGCTACATGGAAATGGCCAAGGCCGAGGCGCGCGAGAAGGGGTACGTGCGCACGCTCTGGGGCCGCCGGTGCTACGTGCCCGAGATCAACGCCAAGATCCCCTCGCGCCGGGCCTACGCCGAGCGCGCCGCCATCAACGCCCCGATCCAGGGCACCGCCGCCGACATCATGAAGCGCGCCATGACCCACACCTGGCGCGCGCTGAAGCACGACCTGCCGGAGGTCCGCATGCTGCTCCAGGTCCACGACGAGCTGGTGTTCGAGGTGCCGGAGGCGCAGGTCGACGCCGCGCAGTCCTTGATCCGCACCACCATGGAGCGCGCGGCCGCCATGTCCGTCCCGCTGGTGGTCGAGGTCGGCCACGGGCCGAGCTGGGAGAAGGCGCACTGAGCTCCGGCCCCGGGCCCGCCGGCGCTCCGTCCCGGCCATGAGGATCGCCGTCACCGGCACGCACGGTGTCGGCAAGACCACGCTGATCGGCGATTTCCTCGAGCTGCACCGAGCCTACCAGCACGTGCCGGAGCCCTACTGGGAGCTGGTCGAGCAGGGCGTGGTGTTCCCGGAAGAGCCATCGGTGGACGGCTTCCTGGAGCAGCTGGAGCATAGCGTCGCCACGATCCTGGGCCTTGCTGCCGAGCCCGACCTCGTCTTCGACCGCTGTCCTTTGGATTTCATCGCCTATCTGGAGGCCGTCGGCGCGCGGACGGGCGACGGCTGGACGTCGGCGGGACGGCTGCTCGCGAAGGTCGAAGCCGCCCTGGCGACGCTGGATCTGATCGTGCTCGTGCCACTCGAACGGCGCGATTTCGGCGCGAGCGCCGTCGATCGTCCGAAGCTGCGCCGTGCCGTCGACGCGCGCCTGAAGGGCATGGTGCGTGACGATGCGCTCGGCCTGCTCGGGCGGGGACCGCGCGTCGTCGTGATCGGCGGCTCGCGCCGCGAGCGTGTGGCGGCCTTGAACCGGGCCCTGACGAGGGAACGGGTTGGCGACGGGCCGGCAACGGAC
>JBGAKU010000240.1:0-9747 GCA_044224255.1 Geminicoccaceae bacterium | reverse complement strand
TGCGATCGGGGCCGGGTGGCAGCAGGCCCCATCCGGGACCTCGTGCGCAACCCCCGAATCCGCGGGGACAGTTTCCGACCGATCGAAGGAGGCGGCCGCAACGATCGTGACAGCTTCGGCCCTGTCTTCGAGGTCTTCTGTCCGATCGGCGGCCGGCGCAATGCCCCCGTGCATATGCGCGTGGAATGGGCACGGGGATGCCTGGGCCGCCCTTGGAGCCAAGCCAAGGGTCAACCCCGTCAAAAGAAGGAGCAGTACACCCAGTGCACGCATGCGCGATGCCCATACGGACAGTTCCGTCGGGCGGTCAAGGGGCATTACGCGCCGGGTCACGCCTATGTGCGATAATTTAGAATAGTGCGGCACCCCATCAAGATTTCACACTCGAAGCGAAGCTCTATAGCTGGCGCTCAGGCAATTTTCGGCAGCGCCAACGTGTCTATCTCAGCAGTACGACGGCCGCTGCGCGCAACCGGTGCCGTGGCAGACGCTCACCTGCAGAACACCCATATGGGGGCAAGGCTTGTGCCCGATGAGCTCGCTCGCCCCGATGATCGTCAGCCCGCGCGCCCGAGCCGCGGGCAGCCAGCTTTCCAGGGCTGCGAGAGTGGCCGGACGAGGGTGCCCGATGGCAAGGGCTTGGCCGCGTCGGCGCGCGATCCGCTCTGCTGCAGCGAGCTGCGCGAACACGGCGTTCGAGGATGGCTCGTTGTCCAGGAAGACGTCTCGTGCGGCATGCGGGATGCCGAGCCGAGCGGCGAGCCCGTCGGCTACCGAAAAGGGCGACGTCCGGCTGTCGACGAAGCTGAGACCGCGCCGCTTAACCTCCTCCAGCACCGGCAGCATGATCGCCGGATCGGAAGTGGCGCGGCTGCCCATGTGGTTGTTGATGCCCGTAGCAAATGGCACGCGCTCGAACGCCCAAGCCAGACGGCGCTGAAGCTCATCCGGACTAAGGCCGACCAGGATGGCGCTTGGTCCTGGATACTCGGAGCCGACTGGTTCCATCGGCAGGTGAAGGTAGATTTCATGGCCCCGCGCTCGGGCTGCGCCGACGAGGCCATCGAGATCATCGGCGTAGGGTAGGAACGCCATGGTAATCGGGATCGGCAGTCTAATGGCACGCTGGGTCAACCCCTTCGGAGGACCCAAATCGTCGATCACGATGGCCAGCCGCGCGCCTGAGACCGCGCGCCGTCGTTCGGGCGGCGCGGGAACTGTCGTCGCGATGGATGTTGTTACGAAGGGAGGAGGCGGTGTGCGATCTTGCTGCACGACTTGCCGAGGTATGTCCGCCAGCTGGCTCCGTTGAGGCTCTTTACCGTCGGCCGGTTCGGCGTGAGTCCGTACCCAGGCGCCAACATCCTCTAGGTGCCGCGGATCGATCGATAAAGCAGGCGCGCCCGTAGCACTCTCGGTGCGAGACAGAAGCGCCTCAGGCATGAGTACCCGTTTCGTTTCCGCACGGAACAGCGGCAGCACGAAGCGGGCGAATACCGACAGGCTGGGCACCACCGCCAAGTCCGGGAGTGCGGCCTCGGGTCCACGCGCTGAAGCGGCCAACGCCTGCAGCACGGGGTCCGTACGGAACACAGCAGCCCGCGAAGGCGGCTTCGTGAGAGCTGCCAGCGTCACCATCAAGGAGAGAATGATTGCACCACCCGTGGCGATCGCCGCTGGCTGCGGGCAGCGGTAACGCGTCCGACTGCGTACGGCCGGTATGTTTCGCCGCGGCGGTAGCCGTTTGCCGGACAGGACTTGACGGTCTCCCATTGAGGATCAACCGCACCGCTGACGCAGGGCAGAGTCAGGCACCTGTTGCCAAGATGGCCGCCGACGAGGCTCAGGCACGTATTTCAGCCGCCGATCAATGCCGCAGGTCCTGTTCCACGATTCCACGTGGACGTGAGAGGCTCGTCCATTGCGAGGGGCACGGCCAGAAATGCGCGGCATGGGATCATCCACGTCCAACCCGGCCAAGCGCCCGGGGCCGCCAAGCGCGCGATACGCTCCCTTGTTGTTCCCACATCCGATGTTGATACGCTACCCCCCTATAGTGTATGGTCCGCCGACAGCGAATTTGCGGCGACAGAATGGCGACCGAATGCGCCCGATCGTGCTTTTGCCTGTTGCAGCGGTGGCCTCGGCTGCTGGCGTGCTCGTCGGGACGACGATCGGGCAAGAGCAGCCCATGGACCACAACATGATGGGAATGCAGAGCGGCGCGATGGGCGCCAGCGACGCCGGCCCGGCTGCGAAGGCCTTCCAGGCCGCCATGGACGAGATGATGAAGGGCATGATGGCACCGTTCACTGGCGACGTGGACGTCGATTTCGCGCGGGGCATGATTGCCCACCACGAGGGCGCCATTGCTATGGCTGAGGTGGAGCTGGAGCACGGCAAAGACACCGGGCTGCGCAGCTTGGCCGAAAGGATCATCACAACGCAGGACGCTGAAATCACGCTCCTCAAGGGCTGGCTGGCGAAAAGGGACGAGTAGCATTGTGGCGCCGGTAATGTGGAGTGGAATCGAGGACGCGCCGCGAGGCGCAGATCGAAGCACTCGCTCGACGGAGCCGAGGCGGTGACAGAGTTGCGACAGGTGATCAAGGGCGTGCTCGTTGGTCTGCTCGCGTTTGGGTTCGCGGGCACTGTCACCGCCCTGTGGCCGAATCCGCTGTTTGGTCGCATGACCCCATCCGGCACCGCCGAGCTCGTTCTGCTCGCGCTTGGCGCGACGCTCATCGGTGTATTTGCGGCGGTCCGCCGGCCGATCTGCAGTGTTCGTCGTGCCGGCGCCGGCAGTGTGGCGGCCTTTCTCGGCATCGCATGCCCAGTCTGCAACAAGCTGCTGGTGCTGGTGGTCGGCGCTCCGCTTCTGATGTCCTATTACGAGCCTGTCCGCCTCTACGTCGCCGCGGCCGGTGTTCTGCTGCTTGCCACCGCTGTCATCCGCGAGATCGTCTGGGTCCGCCGAGGACGCTTCGACCGGGCTGCACCGGCGTAGCGATGTATCCGCAATCCTCGACAGGCAACGATCGGCTGGGATGGTGGCACAGAGCGCGGCTCAGGCCATCGAATCGAGACCCATCCCGTCCTGGCATCGTGTCGGCTGCAATCAGTCATTGCGAGAGTCGTACATGCACCGACTGACGCGTCGTGGCCTCCTGGAAGGTGCGGCTGCTCTGGGCGCAGCGACGGCTCTGCCGCGGTCTTCCTTCGGCGGCGGTACGGAGGCGGCGACTGCGCTTGCCGTCGACAGCCGGACCATCGAGGTCGCGGGTCGCGCCGCCAAGGTGTACGGTCTGCTGCAGCCGGACGGGACGCACGGGCTTACCGCCGCGGCGGGTGGCGCCTTCCGCGTCGACCTCACCAACCGACTCGGCGAACCCACGCTCGTGCACTGGCACGGACTCACACCGCCCCAGGGCCAGGACGGCGTGCCAGTGTTGCAGCAGCCGGAGCTCGCGCCAGGTGCTAGCTACAGCTACGACTTCGCGTTGGCTCGGCCCGGCACGAACTGGATGCATAGCCACGTCGGTTTCCAGGAACAGCAGCTCCTGGCCGCCCCCCTGATCGTCACCGACCCGGCCGAGGCCGGGCTGGACGAGCAGCCGGTCGTGATCCTGTTCCACGACTTCACCTTCCGCGACCCGACGGAGATCCTGGCCGGCCTGGGTGGTGTGCCCGACATGCCTGGCATGGGGACAACCGCACCGATGGCCGGGATGCAGCATGGCGGGACGGCGGCGCCCGCCGGCACGATGGCCGGCATGGACCACGGCGCCATGGCCGCGGGTAGCATGCAGCCCGACCTGAACGACGTCGCCTACGATGCGTTCCTTGCCAACGACCGGACGCTCGATGATCCCGAGGTCGTTCGGGTGACGCCCGGCGACAGGGTCAGGCTGCGGCTGATCAACGGTGCCTCGGCCAGCAACATGCACGTGGAGCTGGGGGCACTCGACGGCACCCTTACCGCAGTCGACGGCATGCGCGTGGTTCCGGTCACCGGCTCGCGTTTTCCACTTGGGGTCGCTCAGCGATTGGACATTGCGCTGGTGATGCCACCTGCCGCAGGGGCCTGGCCGATCCTCGCCCAGGTCGAGGGGCTGACGGATCGCACCGGCGTGATCCTGGTGACGGAAGGGGCAGCGGTGCGCAGACTGTCCCCGCGAAGCGACGCCGTGGCGCCACCGGTGGGGTTCGACCTGGAGGCGCGCCTGCGTGCACGCGACCCGCTGCCTGCACGCACCGCGGACCGCCGGCACGCGGTCACCCTCGGCGGCAGCATGGCACCGTACGTCTGGACGATCGACGGCCGGACCTGGAACGACCATCGGCCGCTCGATGTCCGCTCGGGCGAGCGGGTCGAGATCGAAATCCGCACCTACGATGGCGCATCCCGCTACGTCTACGGCCATGTTCCAGGTCGTGGCGAACGGACGTATGAACCGCGAGGCGATGCCGTCTGCAATTGCTGCAATTTGCGCCGATACGTCCTGATGACGTTGCCTCGGCGCCATTAACCCGGGCCACGTTGGCGTTTCACTGCCATCAGCTCTACTACATGGCCACCGGCATATTCACCGGATGTCCTCGCCGAGCAGGGCGACTGCGGCAGGTCTCGGTCGTGGTGGCCTTGGCTCAACCTCAGCCGTCCGCATAATTTGGCCGTGCCCGACAGAGTGCGCCTCCTCCTTGCGCTCGCTGCCCTTTTCCTAGGGTTGGTGATGCATCCCCCTGCGGATAGCAGCCCGGCGCATGGCGCCCCGTTCGCAATGACGCCGGCTGTAGGCCGAATGGGCCACGGCGGATGCGGCAACGCCGCGCATGGGCAGGACCTTCCGCCTGCGATCCGCTTGCCGGATTGCACCGTCGGACCGGCGCTGGTTCACGTTTGGCATGATATCGCGAAAGCAGGCTGGCGATCCCCGGAGGCCAGCCATCTCCCACTGAACCGGATCTGTCGCCGGATCCGCCCTGTCGAGCTTGCCCTCTTCTCCTGAAGCCGCCGCGACCGTGTCCTACGGTCGCCCTCCGTCATGCGCGAGGGTAGCGAATTCGTCATGAGCAGGTTGTCTCGGACGCTGACGCGGCAGGGGCTCGTCGCCCATTGCCCGGCACTGGTCGGTCACGCTGCCCTGCAAGGCCACCGGAGGCGACGACCAGCGGGCCAAGCTCAGGCCGAGCAGTTCCACGCCTGCGCCGCATTGCCCTCGCTTGTGCCGGACACCAGCCGCGCAGGTCGAGCCTCGCGCCGGCGTCGTCGACGCAAGGCCAGCACGGCAGACAACGTCCAGCACTACTCGTCAGCCCGGCAGATTCCGGCGTGGTCGGGACGAGCGGTCCCTGGACGCTGCAGACCGCCGTCCAGGCCTTCCTGCCGAGGCACCCGCAAGGGTCCGCCAGCCTGCCAGCCGCGCAGAGCGCCGATGACCTGATCGCCTACCTGGTGCAGATCGGTCCGGAGTGGTGTACTACGGCGACCAGGACAGCATGAAGATGGGCTGGCAACGATGGTGCCGACCTCGGCGGAGCCGGAGCCGCGGAACCGCGGCGACGGCCATCCACGCCGCCAACAACTACGGCGTCACCGCCGACGGCGCTATGGCCGTTCCAGGGCGACGACAGCGGCGACCATGACCCAGGCGCCGGGCAAGCCGGTCATCGTCGGCGCCGGCATGATGGGCGACCACTACGTCGTCTTCACGGCGCCGGAGGAGATCAACCCCCTATCCGCGCCGAAGCTGCTGACCAGGCCAGAAGAAGGCCGATGCAGCCTTTCCTCGCCGCCGGCGGCGGTCGCCGGCGCGCCGCACGACCATGCCGCTGACAACCCCGGCGTGGGCGCAGCAGGCGCCGGCCGGCGCCAGTACGCCGGTGCCTTCGGGTAAGCCCGACCCGTTCGGGGAGCAGGTGCGCGCCTATCTTCTGGCCCACCCCGAGGTGATCATGGAGGCGGTCCAGCTTCTGCAGGAGCGCAAGCAGCTGGCCGAAGCGGAGGCACAGAAGCAGGCGATCACGATCCGGGCCGACGAGATTTTCCGCGATCCCGCGTCCCCGGTCGGCGGCAATGGTGCGGGTGACGTAACGTTGGTCGAGTTCTTCGACTACAATTGCAAATACTGCAAGGCTGTGGCTCCTACGGTCGCCGACCTTCGAAGTGCCGACCCGGCACTGCGTCTCGTCTACAAGGAGTTTCCGATCCTCGGCCCCGGCTCGGTGGCGGCGGCCAAGGTGGCGCTCGCCGCGCACCGCCAGGGCAACTACCAGAAATTCCACGAGCAGTTGATGAATCATGCCTCCCCGGTGGACGAGGCGGTGGCGATGCAGGCGGCGGCCGCCGTCGGGCTCGACCTCGACCGGCTGAAGCGCGACATGGCCGATCCGGCGATCGCCGAAGCGATCGCCCGCAACCAGGCGCTCGCGGCGGCGCTCGGCATCAATGGCACGCCAGGCTTTGTCCTCGCTGACCAGGTCGTCCCCGGTGCCGTCGATCGCGCGACCCTCGAGGGTCTGATCGCCAGGGCGCGGGGAAAGAACGCGGGGGCGTCGCCATAGGGCGCGGGATGCGCCTCCGGCGACCGATCGGGAATGCTCGAACCCCACCCCGCCTCAGGGAGCCGACGTCGGCTCAAGGGTTGGTTCGCAGCCGGAACGGCTGTGATCCTTCTCGTCGTGGCCATCATAGTCTGGCGACTCAGCGCTTCCGATTCGGTCTTCGGCAGGCAACCAGCCCTGCTCGCGCAAGGCGCCAGGATCTACGCGGAGAGGTGCTCCCTTTGCCATGGCGCGAGGCTGCAGGGACAGCCCGACTGGAAAACGCCTGGCGCGAACGGGAGGATGCCGGCGCCGCCGCTCAACTCCGACGGCCATGCCTGGCACCATGACAGCGCCACGCTGATCGGCATCGTCGAGCACGGCCTCGTGCCCCCCTGGGCTCCCACCGACTACCGCAGCGACATGCCGGCCTTCCGGGGTCGGCTAAGCGACCAGAATATCCGGGCGGTGCTCTCCTTCATCGCCGCATCGTGGAGCAAGGAGGCCAGCGCATGGCAGAGCGAAGTCGAGGCGCAGAATGATCTACGGTGAAGCTACTCAACCCCATAGCCGAGCCGATCGCCGAATGACACGAATGGAATCAGCGCGTTGACCAAGAGAATACGGATGCGTGCGATGAGTATCGTAGGTACCTGGGGCATTCGACTTTTTGTTCTTCTGTTGCTCATGTCCCCGACGACAAGCATGGGTCAACAGAGTGGGAGCGGCCACATCGGACGCACGATCGTGCTCGGCTTTGACGGGATGGACCCGAAGCTGACCGAGGCCTGGATGGCGGACGGCACGATGCCGAACTTCGCCAAGCTGCGTGAGCAGGGCTCCTACCAAGTGCTGCCGACGACCAACCCGGCCCAGTCGCCGGTCGCCTGGTCGTCGTTCGCGACCGGCCTCAACCCCGGCGCCCACGGCATCTTCGACTTCCTCAGCCGCAACCCGCAGACCTACGGGCCGGACTACTCGATCGCCTCGGTCAAGGCACCCGAGATGGTGCTGAAGTTCTTCGGCTACCAGCTCCCGCTCGACTCGGGCTCGATCACCAACAAGCGCGTCGGCACGCCGTTCTGGACCAGCGCCGAGCGCGAGGGTCAGCCGTCTTCGGTCATCAGTGTGCCGGTGACCTACCCGCCCGACCCGATCACCCGCATGCTGGCGGGCATGGGCGTCCCCGACCTGCTCGGGACGCAGGGCACGTTCACGCTCTACACGACCGACACGGTCGACGCGGAAACGACGGGCGGACGCCAGATCCACGTCGAGGCGGCGAACGGGCGGGTGGAGGCGGCATTCGAAGGGCCGCCGGACCCGTTCGTGATCGAGCCGACCCCGCTCACGGTGCCGATCACGATCGAGCAGCGCGACGGCGGCCGCGTCCACGTCACGCTGGACGGCACGGAGCTCGATCTCGCGGTCGCCGCGTGGAGCGACTTCGTGCCGCTGAAGTTCACCTTCGGCGGCTTCATGCACGTGCGCGGCCTCGTCCGCCTGCACCTGGTCGAGGCGTTCCCGAACCTCAAGCTCTACGTCTCGCCAATCCAGATCGACCCCCGGGCGCCGGTCGTCCCGATCACCTCGCCGCCCGAGTACGCCGCCGACCTCGCCTCGCGCATCGGGCTGTTCCACACCATCGGCATGCCCGAGGAGACCTGGGCCCTGAACGAGGGCCAGATCAGCGACGACGCCTGGCTCGACATGACGGCCACGATCCTCAAGGAGCGCGAGGCGATGCTGTTCGACACGCTCGCGCGCCAGGAGAGCGGGCTGGTCGTCACCGTGTTCGTGCAGCCGGACCGCGTCAGCCACATGTTTTGGCGCGGCATGGACCCCGAGCACCCCCTTCATGCGCAGACCAGCGAGCGCGGCCGGGATGCCATCCCCTGGATCTACCGTGAGTCGGACCGCATCCTCGGCAGAACCATGGCCGCGATGCGGCCCGAGGACCGGCTGATCGTCTTGAGCGACCACGGCTTCGCGCCCTGGCGTCGCAGCGTTCACCTGAACCGCTGGCTGGTCGACAACGGCTTCATGACGACCAAGCCGGGCCAGCCGGCCTCGGAGAAGCTGTTCGCCAACGTCAACTGGACCAAGACCCAGGCCTACGCCATCGGCCTCAACGACATCTACCTCAACCGCAAGGGTCGCGAGGCCCTGGGCATCGTCCGCGACGACGAGGTGGCGCAGCTCAAGCGCGACATCGCCGACAAATTGCGGGTCGCCGTCGACCCTGAGTCCGGAACGCCGATGGTGCTCAAGGTCTACGACGCGGCGGAGATCTATTCCGGCAAGATGATGCGCGACGCACCCGACCTCGTGGTGGGCTATGCGCGCGGCTACCGCGCCTCGTGGCAGACGGCCCTCGGCGGGGTACCGGAGCAGCTGGTTGTCCCCAATGACCGCAAATGGAGCGGCGACCATCTCATCGAGCCCACGGAGGTGCCGGGCGTGCTGTTCACGTCCTTCAAGCTCGCCCAACCCGTCGGGTCGATCGGGGACATGGGTAAGGTGATCCGCGCCTCGATGGGCGGGATCGAGCCCGGCGTCACGGCCGAGCTGGCGCCGAGCCGGGGCTGGCTCGACTTCGCCGCCCCAGCGCTCTCGGCCGTCGACAACAGCCTGCTCGGCTGGCTCCCACCCTGGGTCCGCATCCTGTTGTGGGCCGCCTTTGCGTCGTTCCTCTCCATGGGCATCTACCGCCTGACCTCGGGTCAGCAGGCGATTGCCGAGATCAAGGAGAAGGTCGCCTCAACCCGGACCGAGCTGCAGGGCTTCGACGGCGAGTTCTCCGAGCTGTGGCCGATCCTCAAGCGCAATCTCGGCTTGGCCGGCCGGCAGCTTTGGCTGACCTTTGTCCCGGCGATGATTGCGTCCCTGCCGGTCCTGTTCATCCTCGCCTGGATGTCCAACGCGTTCGACGCGCGCATGCCCGCCCCGGGCACCACCGTCCCCGTCACGCTGACGGCGGCGTCCGGCCACCCCCTGCCGCCCGTGAGCTGGGAGGGTGACGCCAAGGCGCACGAGACCGCGCCCGGCGCATGGGACGTGACCTGGCCCGCCGAGGGCCAGTCGATCCGGCTGGTCGATTCCGACGGCAGCACGCTCCTGACGCTGCCGACCGCGGCACCGGTCGCTACCGTGCACCAGCGCGAGTGGTGGAACAGCCTGATCGGCAATCCCGGCGGCTATCTG
>JBGAKU010000239.1:0-8418 GCA_044224255.1 Geminicoccaceae bacterium | reverse complement strand
TCGACAAGCTCTGGGAGCGGCAACAGGCCGAGCTGGCCCGAATCGGCAGGAGAGCGAGGAAGGCGCGACAGGCAGCTGCGCGCGGGCAGGAGGCGTGAGCAGAAGCTCCGGGAGGAGCGAGCCGCGGCCCTGCGGGCGTCGGAAGAGCAGATGGGGCGGCTGAGTCAGCAAGCTCGCGCGGGAGGGCGACAGGGCGGTGGCGGCGGTGGAGGCAGGCCTTGCTGCAATGGTCGCGCCTTCAAGCTTCACTCATCGGCGTCACCTTCCGGCGCCGGCAGCTCGCCGGCTGATGCGCGTGGCCTCGCCATCGATCTGGCGGCGACCTTGACGTCTCCGTCTCCGATGGTCACCAGGACCGCCTCGCCAGAGCGCACGATGATCGGTGGATCAAGCACTATGGAGCGGTGGGGATCTCCGGCGGCAGGACTTCGCCCTCGATCGTCGTGGATAGGTGGATGAAGTACGTTGGCCCCTTCTGTTCGGCCATCTTCTTCATCATGAACTCGGAGAACTTCGCCGCCGTCAACACCAGCCCCAGCAAGATCCCCACGATCACCAGCAGCGCGGTGATGACGGCACCCCAGCGGTGCACGGCTGGCGATGCAGCGCTCCTGTCGCTCCTGGGCGGCTCGTAGCCCCCTTCCCTGCCGCCGGGTGCTGCGACCTCCCGGAAGGCCAGCGGCGCGCCCGTGGCGGGCTCCTGCCGCGGCTGAGCCGTGAAGGCCCAGACCATCGCGGCGGCCCAGCCGAACAACGTCCAGCCGAGGAGCAGGTTCAGCATGAAGATCGCCGGCATCTGCTGGTGCTCACGGGCGCGCGCGACGATCGCGGGCAGGAAGTAGGCCACGAGGCCGGCGATGACGAAGGCCAGGGCACAGGGGCCGCCGCCCGACATCAGCTCGTGCACTCGACGTCATAGACGACCTTCCAGATCTCGACCCCGATCAGGGTCGTATGCTGCAGGACCGGCGTCCGGCTGACGACCGTGTAGGCGCCGTTCGGCGGGCAGGCCCGGTTGGCGATGACGTCCTCCTGGAGGCGCGCGCTTATCGCCGGTGAACAGTCGGTCGCACGAGTGACACCGGCACATATAGTTGCCGGGCGCATAGCTGCCGATCTGCATATCCGGCGTCGGCTTCTCACCCACGGCCCGCCTCCTCGCCGAGGGCGCGGCTCACGATGTCGCGCAGCACTTGCCAGTCGACATCGAGACCTGCCGCGAACTGGTCATCCTCCCACTCGCGCACCTCCCGCAGCGCCGCCTCGAGCTCGGCGATCCGCGCGTCGCGGAATCGCATCGATCTGCAGCCGACCGTAGCCCTTCGACCCAGCCGCATGTGCAGGGCCAGGGCAGGCTCGCGTCGCGGGGGTCGGGGTTGGGCACGAACGGCAGCAGGTCGTCATGCGGTCGCGGCTTGCCGGTGGCTGCTGCGTCCAGATTGTCGAGCGCCTTGACCACGGCAGGATCGCCTGGCGGCCAGAGTGCCCCGACGACCTGATATGCCTCGGCGCAGTCGCGTTCCAGCTCGGCGACGCGGGCGCGGAGGGTGGCGAGATCGTCGTCAGTGGCCACGGGCGCGTCCCTTCTCGGCTGCCTGCATCGCATTCCAGTCGCCGCCATATCCGGCGAGGTAGGCCAGCGCGACCTCGGTGAAACCTTCGCGGGCTATGCGGTCGGCGTCCGACGACACAGCGCAGCGGAGGGCGGCACCGGCTACTTTCCGGATTTCCCGCAGCTCCGCCACCTCCGCCCGCAGCCGCTCAATCTCGGCGGCAGAAAGCAGCGGCTTGTCCCTCTGGCACTCCGGCACGGCCGCGAGCGCAAGGTGCAGGCGCGACCACTGTTCTGCTGACGGCTCGCCGCACGGCTCTTCCGGCCGCTGCACAACTTCCAAGGCCACATCGAAAATAGCCCAGAGTCGCTCCAGCAGGGCAGCGTCCAGGTTGCCCGCCACATCGGCCTCGGGCGCGGGGTCAGGCATGGTCATGGTGGATTGCCCATTAACTTGATCAGCGGCGCGAAATCACTGCCCTGGTGAACGCATACTGTGAGGCACCCTCAAGCATGGTGTTCATCGCTTCAACGTCGCCCCGCGCGCCGGCGGCGGCCATCATGCCTAGCGCATTCGCCAGGGCCTCTATGGCCGCTGCGGCCCGGTCTGGATCACGGAGCGCCTGTGGCGCTTCGCGCGCAGCCAATGCGGCCAATCTGTCGACGAAGCCTGGCTCCCCCACCCCGCCCGACGCGTCAGAGATGGTCATGGAGCGCCTCCCCATTCGGCCACCGCGTCGTCGCGCTCGCTCCAGGCGTAGACACGGCGCGGCCATGGATCGGTCGGGACTTCTGCTCCCGCGAGGTAGCTGGCCAGCCACTCCTTGCAGGCAGAGAGGCTGTTGAGCGCCCGCCACCCAGCGATCGGCAACGGCCCGTGCCTGGTCTGACCGATGACCGTGATCGACCGGCCGGCGCCGAGGCAGCTGCGCGCGATAGCTTCCCAGCCGGGGGCAATTTCGACCCGCCGCCAGTCGCTCGGACATTCGGGCATTGGCCCCCAGTTTAGGGCCGGCTCCCCTTTCCTCCCGCACGTCCCCGCCGGAAACACGCACTCCGCCTCGTAGCCCGGCGGGCAGCCGCACTCAGGCATCACGCGATCCCTTCTATGCGCGGCCTGGGCGAGCCAGGACTTCGGCCATGCTGGTCGCGGCATTGCATCGACATGCGAACTCGGAGCGCCAGTTGCGAGCCGCATCCGGGTTGTCGAACTCGACCATCTTCAGCTGAATGGCCTCGGCAAGATCGATCCGAACACGCGGGCCATGCTGGAGATCATCGAGCAAAGTGATTCCGCGCACAGCCTGAGGGTCCAGCCAGTCGCCATCCGGCAATTCGATCAGCATACACTCTCCTCCGGGGACGCGACCAATAGCAGACGGCGCCCGCCTAAGCCTTTCTCTCCACCTCGAACAGCACCACCACGACCTCCGGGTTGTCGGCCCATCGCCGGCCTCCCCGATGGCCGTGCAGCTGATCCCAGAAGCAGGCGTAGTGCGGCCGGTAGTGCGAGGCGGCCCGGATCCTCTCGAGCGAGTTCGGGTTGGGCTCGACATAGTCCAGCGGCGTCGGCGAGGTTTCGGGGATCACCGGCATCCCATGCTCGTCACGCTGGATCTCGACCCCTTCGGCGCGGCCGTCCTCCTCGGTGATGGACTGCAGCGGCTCGATCCGGGTCGCGGTGACGACCAGGGTGAGCCGCGACATCTCCCGCGGCATGTGGAGCGGCGACTTCCAGGAGATGCTAGCCGGGGCGGTGCCGTCGGCGCGATACAGGGCATGCGTCTTGCGGCCGACGAGGAGCGCTCGGACCATCGGCGCGCTCATTAGGACGGGGCGGTCGGTCACCAGCGCTGCTCCTTGTTCCACTCGGCGCGATCCTGCTCGACTGGGTCAGGCTTGCCTGCCGGGCGGCCGAGCACCTTGAGATTGTCGACGATGCGCCCCGCAAGCGCGGTGATCTGGTCGTCATCCGCGGGCGGCGGCTGCACCCCCTTGCGCTCGATCCGGAGCAGCATGGCCCGGAGGTTGGCGGCCACGTTCTCCGCGGCCCGGAGGCGCTCGACTGCGATCTCGCTGATCACCTCCCCCGCGCGGCTCTCGGCGACCGGAGGCGGGGCGGCGCTCAGGGCGGCGAGGTAAACGGCGCAGGCTCGCCGGACGTCTTCGCGGATCAGGTTCGCATCGTAGCGATCTCGCCAATCGCCGGCCCCGCCCTCTCGATACCGCTTCCACCAAGCATCAGTGGCGGCGGAAACTGCATCCGCCACCCCAGCCCCCGGCATGGCGGAGAGCGCGGACTCGGCGAGGTCGTTCAAGGTGACGCCCAGCTTAGGGCACCACCGACCGAAAATGTCCCGGTCGACTAGCGACTCCATCGCCCGCGCCACCCGCTCGACCGCATCCACGCCCTCCACAGGGGCAGGGGTCCGGAGCGCTTCCTTCAACTCCCGCGCATGCTCCTCGGCCGCCGCCATGTAGCCGCGCTGGTACTCCGTGTCCGGCGGGTCGCTGCGATCGTCCGGCCACGAGGCGATCAGCTGCTCGAGCTTCTGATGCAGGTTCATGGGGTTCTCCGTTGCTGGGATCATGCGGCCGATAGCGGGCCGGTCAGCCGTTCGAGCTCCTGCGCCTTGGCGAGCAGGATGGCCTCCAGGAGGCCTGGGTAGCAGCGCGGCGACCGCGGGATCATCATCGCGGCGGCGCGATCGACATCGAGGCCCTGGCCGCAGTGCTCGTGCAGGAAGCTGCTGAGCCGCAGCACCATCCGGCGGGGGTCCCGCAGCACCCCAGCGAAAGGCCATTCCAGAAGCGGGGCGCCGGCCCGTTGGACGATCGACCGGGCGCGCGCGGTGTCCTCTGCGTTGGAGTCGGCGAGCTGCCGCAGCTTGCGGTGTCCTCTGCGTTGGAGTCGGCGAGCTGCCGCAGCTTGCGGCGGGAGGAGTCGATCGGAAAGCCGGGCGGCATCATGTGCCGCATCAGCTTGACCTGGCTCGTCGCCTGGATCAGCGGGTCGCGCGTCGCCAGGACAACGACCGCCGGCGAGCCTCCTCCCCAGCCCCAGGCGGCCGGCCAGATCAGCTTCATGGCCCGGCCGAGCCATGCACCCGGGACCGTGATCTCGTGCGCTCGCCGCGACGTTACCGCCCCCTGGCGGAAGGGGCTGACCTCATCCGACTCGTAGTCCGGGTACTGCCCGACGACCGGCCAGCCCCCGGCCTCGAGCATCTGCATCGCGAGCGAGGAACCGCAGCGGCCGATGCCGTGGACGATGACGGTGGGGGTCAAGTCCGTAGCCCCCTCGCGGCAACCCTCGTCGCAATCCAATCCTCAACCTCGCCACGCACGAAGGCGTAGCGCGACGGCGTGACCTGGACCGGCTGCGGGAACGTCCCGGCGGCGATCTGGCGCTCAAGCGTCGACCGCGAGAGCGAGGTCATTTCGCCCGCAATCGAGTAGCTGATGAGGTGGTTGCGGCTGTCCTCGCGGAAGGTCATCGTCATCGCCCGAACCGCCGACCGGAAGGAGCCCTGGTCTCCCGCTCGACCCACGCGTCGAGGTCTTCAGCCCGATAGCTCGCGCGCCCCAGGACCAGGACGAACTTCGGACCGGTGCCCTGGCTCGCGCGCTTCTCCAGGTTCGTCACCCGAATGGGCCAGCCCAGGCGAGCGGTGAGGTATTGCGCGGCGGCGGCGCGGGTCAGGTAGGATGGAGTCGTCATGGCGCCATCAGCCGAAGCTCGCGCCGCCATGCCTCCCGGAGATCGCGGATAAGCCGCTTCTCGGCGTAGCGGCGCGCCATGCGGTCGATCCGGAGCTTGAGGGCCTTGGCGGGCCACTCGCCGGCCTCGCCGCGCGCCGTATATTCGGCCTTCTTCCGGAGGTAGTGCTCGCCGTATGGCCCGACCGCTACCCCTCCCTTCCGAACCTGATGCTTCATGCAGGAATCGAAGGCGACCCAAGAAACCGAGCGACGCTTGGGGCTATAGCCGTGCAGTACGGCAAGCTCCTTGTCGGCGATCCGCCGCTGCCGCTCGCCGTTGATGACCGCGAGGCCCATGCGCTTCCAAAGGTGGCTGTGGGTCGGGTAGTTCGAGAGCGGGCCGGCCTCGCCGACGATCCGCCCGAAGCTGAGAAAGCCGAACCCAGCCACGCGCGCGACAAACAGCGCGCCCGGCAGGTTCTTTGCGATCTTCTCCAGCCGTTTGCCAAGGCGGACCTCGTATTGCTCGCAGACGGCGGTGGCTTGGTCGGCCGTCGCCACGAGCGCAACAATGTCCGGCTCGCCCTGCCCCGCCCTTGCGAGCTTGACCAGCCGTGCGGCCTCTTTGGTCAAACGGTCGCGCTCGGCCCCTGGGAGCGAGAGGTTCCAGCCCAGATAGTGGACCCGCAGAAACGCAAGCGTCCGGTTCTGCATTGCGGTTCGCTGCTTCTGCATGAACATGCCCTGCCGATGCGCATCGACCGCTTCGCGGCAGAGGGCGGTGATCTCTTCTGGCAAGTCTTGGACGGCAGCATGGGCGTGATGGGCGCCAGGGCACAGCTGGCCGCCGTCCAAGATAAGGGCGCCCCCGGCACCGCAGCCATAGGCATGTCCGCATTGGCCGGGGACGATAGGATCGGAGAGGGAATGACGGCACAGGCTATCGGCATATGCACGATGGCCCTCTCCGAATTGGTCGCCGCCGGCAGTGATGCCATGGCTACAAGCACGAGCAACCGGGCCGACGGCGATAGGGTCGCGAGGCATATATTCTTTGGCCGCGCTAAGCGACTCGTCCGGAATGGCCTCGCGAGAAGGTTCGGCGGCATTGTCGGACTGGCCCAAGTCTTGGGCATACGCGATCTGGCCGCCGAAGCTCTGAATTTCGTCCATTGCTGGGTTCTCCAAAGTAGTGAGCGGACACTGGAACGAAGGTTCTCCACAGGTAGTTTGGCCCGCTCGGGAGATGAGAGGCAGTGAAGCTCTGATTGCGGAACAACGGATTGGAACTCGATCGATGATAGAAATACAAGCTCTGACCAATCCCGGCGTAGGGTGCCGGCGGCAACGTACTCCAGGTCGAAATATCTCGACACCACCTCGCTGGCCGCCGGCGTCTCATCAGGACGGACTATTGCCGTCCCAGATCTCTTTGATCTTCGCCGCCGTTACTACGCCCGAGACCGGCGTCTCATCGTTCGGCAGGAGCGCCGCGACCACGCGATAAACTCTAGCGTGCCGCTCCGAAATAGCGGCCTGGGCTAGCAATTCGGGGCGAATACACAAGCCTATCGGCTGCGCTCCACACATGAGCGTGCCGAGCATACCTTCGGTCGCGGCTCGGAGCCTATTCTTGTCCTTTGTCGCCGATACATCCGGCTTCGGGCGCATCTTCACGGTCTCGCCAAGCCGGTGAGCGTGAATGCCGGCATAAGCCTTGCGGATCACTGAGAGACATGCCGCCTGCCAAGCCTCCGGCCCGACAACGGCAAGGATCACGCGCGGGTCATCATCGATCCGATCGGCCAACTCGCTGGCCGCCTCGTCGTATTTGAGCGGCGTACCGTCTGTCGTCAGGTCGGCGATGACTTCCTTGGCGATCTCGATCGCACGGGTAAGGGCCAACTCAGCAGCCGATATACGATCCGGCTCCTTGCCGCCCTCGGCCGTAGTTGTGTCGGTGTTCATGATCAGACTCCGTTGCTAGGTTGACTACGAAAGCCGCGACCGCCTCGCCGGGTGCCGGTGCACGACCTCAAGGCTCCCGCACCCGTCCTGCGCCCGCAGCCAATCCCTGACGGTATCGACCTGCAGGATGATCTGCCGCCCGAACCGGATGTAAGGCGGATAGGGCTTGCCGGTCGCCCGCATCGACTGGACGGTCCGGAGCTCCACCCCCATCGCGGCGGCGAACTCGGCCTCGGTGATGAGGCCCAGAAGTCGGCGGGTACCCCCGCCGTCCGGCGGCGGGGGTTCCGGATCGGGCGGGCCGATGTCGGGGTCAGGGTTCAAGGTGATCTCCGTTGCTGGGGAGGTTGCGGGAACTAGATCGCAGGCGGCTTGTGGCCTCGCGCCTTCGCCTCGGCCTTCTCGACCTTCCGGCGCACGTAGGCGTGGATCGACTCCAGCGTGTAGTACCGGACATTGTTCGGCCCGAACTCGACCCCCGGAGGGAAGTCGGGATCGTCCCGCTTGCGGCGCATGAAGGTCGCGATCGACCAGCCGATCAGCTGGGCGGCCGTCTCGGCCTTGAGGAGCATCGGGCGGCCGACATAGCTCAAGACACCCTCCGGCTTCCGGACGCCGTGGCCCTCGGTGACGAACATCGGGACCGGCGGCGGGTCCTGGGCGAACTTCTCGCCGTTCCTCTTTGCGCACCACGCCTCAAGGTCGGATGGCTGCTCGGATACCTGCGTCACGATTGTTGCTCCTTAGGACCCCAATGGAACTGGCTGCACGCGGGGCACCGGTAGGCCTGGAAGTCGGCCTCCCGCAGCTTGCCGGCGCGGGAGAGCTGCCGGAGGGCATGCCGCGCACCGTCGGCGCTCGCGAACCGCGATAGCCCCGCGCAGGCGCCTCTGCCGCGCTTGACGCGCCTGGCTCGCTTGCTGGCCATCAGCGCCCCCAGTACCGGCGGACCTGGAGCTTCTGCTCCAGCTCGACCAGCCGCTCGAGCGCGAGGTTGGGGACGAGGACGATGGCGAGGACGATCGCCATCATGCCCCGGACGGCCCAGAGCTGGACGTCGATCACGCCGCCTCGCCCCGGCTGGCGCGGCGCTGGATCTCGAAGTAGATCCGCCGCACGCTCTCGGCCCAGGAAGCGGTGTCGATGCCCCCGTCATGCGGCTCGCCCAGGACGGCCTGGTGGAGCGCATCCAGCTT
>JBGAKU010000005.1:0-52989 GCA_044224255.1 Geminicoccaceae bacterium | reverse complement strand
GTGAATGTCGGCCGGCTGTTCTCGGCCGGGCGGGAGCTGCCCTCCGACCTGCTGGTGCCGTGCACGCCCTATGGCTGCCTCCATCTGCTGCGCGAGACGCTGGGTGCCAAGGGTCTCGCCGGCAAGGAGGCCGTGATCGTCGGGCGCTCCAACATCGTCGGCAAGCCGATGGCGGCGCTGCTCCTGGGTGCGGACTGCACCGTGACCGTCGCCCACTCCCGCACCCGCGACCTGCCCGAGATCTGTCGGCGTGCGGAGATCCTGGTCGCAGCACTCGGCCGGCCCGAGTTCATCCAGGGCGAGTGGGTACGTCCCGGCGCGGCCGTGATCGACGTCGGGATCAACCGGATCGCCGGTGCCGACGGCCAGAGCCGCCTCGTCGGCGACGTGGCCTACGACTCCGCGCTGGCGGTGGCGGGTGCGATCACCCCGGTGCCGGGAGGCGTCGGGCCGATGACCGTGGCCTGCCTGCTGCGCAACACGCTGATCGCGGCCCGGGCTCAGACCGGCTGACATGCTGCGCAGTTTCGCGATCGAGAATGGCCGGCTGGTGCCTCTGCCTGGCGAGGTGGGGGCCATCCCGGCCAACGCCTCGTGGATCGATCTCGTCGCCCCGACGGACCAAGAGGAACGGTTGGTCGAGGGCGCACTGGCCGTCAATATTCCCACGCGAGCCGAAGCTGGCGGGATTCAGACCACGGACAAGCTGGTCAGCTCCGGAGGCTCACTATGCATGAGTGCCTTCGTGCCGGCCACAGCGCATGCTTTGCCGGCCACGATCCCGGTCACCTTCGTCAAATCGGGAAGCGTGCTCGTCACGGTGCGCTACGGCACCGCCGACTCGCTCGATCCGCTGATCGAACGCTGCGAGAGCGGCGAAACCTCGATCGGCAACACGAGCGATCTGTTAGTATTTCTGCTGGAGATGGTGGTCGACCGTATCTCCGACCGCCTGGAGCGTGTGCGCGCGGAGCTTGACCGCTTACGGCATCTCATCTTCCATCACCCGGCAGCGCTGTCCCGCAGGGCGAAAAGACACATTCCCCTCGGCAGGCGCATCAAACGCCTCGAATCGGTGATCCAGGACCTGGGCCGCCAGCACGAGCTCGCCGGCAGATTGCGCGAGAGCCTCCAGAGCTTGGTGCGCCTGGCAGCGTTCTACCGTGAGCACGGCGACGCCGAGCTCCGTCCGAAGCTCAAGGCGATCGAGGCTGATCTGCATTCGGTCACCGACTACGACGCTGCGCTGGCCGCGGACATGGAGTTCATGCTCGACGCTACCGTGGGGTCTATCGACATCCAGCAGAACAAGGTGATCTATATTCTGTCGATCGTGAGCGTCGTGCTGAGCCCGCCCGTCGTGGTCGCGAGCATCTACGGTATGAACTTCGAGCACATGCCTGAGCTCAAATGGCTTCTCGGATATCCTTGGGCATTGGGCCTGATGCTGCTTTCGGCGATCGGGCCCTTCCTAGTCTTCAAGCTGCGAGGCTGGCTGTGACCGCACAGGCGGCGCCGAGGCGCGCGCTCGCGATCATCAACACCGGCAGCCGCCGCGGCACGGAGGATGGGGCGGCCGCCCTGCGAACCCTGGCCGACGGCGGTATCGAGCTCATGACCGCGGAGCCGGACAGCCCCACGGGCGTCGGCGCCGCGATCCGCGCGCAGGCGGGTCTAGTGGACCTCGTCGTGCTCGGCGGCGGCGACGGGACCATCCCGGCCCACGACCTGGCGCGGGTGCTGGGGATCCCGGCCGATCCGGTGGCGGCGGCACGGATCGTTCTCGACGGCCGGCGCAACCGGATCGATCTCGGCCGGGCCAACGATCACCTGTTCTTCAACATCGCCACGATCGGGCTCAGCGCGCGCTTGGCGCGGGCCATGGATCGCCAGACCAAGAAGCGGTTCGGGGCCTTCGCTTACGCCCTCACCGCCGCACGGGTCGGGCTCGGGCCGCCATTTCGCGCGAGGATCCGCGCGGGCGAGCAGTGGCTCGATCTCGACGCCATCCAGGTGGCGGTGGGCAACGGCCGTTATCATGGCGGCGGCATCGTCGTGCACGAGGCGGCAGCGATCGACGACCGCCTGCTTCACCTCTACGTGCTGGAGCCGACCAGCCTGCCGCGGCTGCTCGGCAAGTTGCCCTGGCTGCTGCAGGGCAAGCATCGCGCCATGGGCGTGCAGACCCTGGCGGCCACGGACATCCACCTCGACACGGGCAGGCGCCTGCCGGTCAACACCGACGGCGAGCTGACGACCTGGACGCCGGTCCAGTTCAGCGTGATCCCGGAGGCGGTGGAGGTGTGCGTTCCGGCGTGACGCGGAAAGGCCGCGCCGGAACGCCCGTGATCAGGGATTGATCTCGGTGATCTTCGCACCCTCGATGGTGGCACCGGCCATGATGCCGGACTGGCTCCAGGTCGCCACCACGACGGGCTTCTGCAGGGTCGAGCTGGTCAGGGCGGCGTTGGCCCCGAAGTCCGCCGCCACGGCCGAGGCCCCCACACCGGCCTGAAAGCCCTTCGTCTCGCGGAAGGTCTTGAGCGCCTCCTCGGTATTGAAGAAGTAGGCCTGGGAGAATTCCTGCACCCCGGCCTGAAGGCCGAACGAGGCGCCGGCGATGTTGTAGTAGCCGACCGGCCTGCCGTGCTCGAACATCGTGCCGTTGCCGCCCTGGCCACCAAGGACCAGGCCAGCCTTGAGGATGCTCGGGAACACCAGGACCGCCTTGGCCTGCTCGCCCAGCTTCCGGGTGGCCGGGTTCTTGGCGTAGAGGTCATTCAGCGCCACCTCGGACCGAGCGGCGAGATCCGACTTGCCGCTGCTCCCGCCAGACGCCGAGGCGGAAACCGGACCGTCCGTGTTGCTGCAGCCGGCCAAGCCGAGCGCCAACATGCCGGCAACAAGCGCCGCGCGACGCGAAGTGGCGATCATCGATTTCCTCCCACCTTAGTATGGGTGCGTCAAAACCCGCCGCGAACTGTAGGATCACGGTCATGCGGGGGTCAAGCACCCTGCCCCCGCATGACCGGTCATCGGCTCGCTCAGGCGTGCCCGGCCGGCTCCGCCGACTTCAGCAGGCTGCGCAGCACATACTGCAGGATGCCGCCGTTCTTGTAGTAGTCGACCTCGTCCAAGGTATCGACGCGGCAGAGCACGGGGATCTCCTTGACGGTCCCGTCGCTCCTGGTGATGCGGCAGGTGAGATCCATGCGCGGGCGCAGGCCGGCCTCGAGACCCAGAATGTCGATGGTCTCGCTGCCGTCGAGGCCGACGCTCTTGCGGTCCATGCCGTCCTTGAACACCAGCGGCAGCACGCCCATGCCGACCAGGTTCGAGCGGTGTATCCGCTCGAAGCTCTCGGCCAGCACCGCCTTGACGCCCTGCAGGTTGGTGCCCTTGGCGGCCCAGTCGCGCGACGAGCCCGTGCCGTACTCCTTGCCGCCGACCACGACCAGCGGCACGCCCTCCTTCTTGTACTCCATGGCCGCATCGTAGATCGACATCTCAGTGCCGTCGGGCCAGTGCTTGGTGAGCCCACCCTCCTTGCCGCCGAGCATCTCGTTCTTGATGCGGATGTTGGCGAAGGTGCCGCGCATCATCACGTCGTGGCTGCCCCGCCGCGCGCCGTACTGGTTGAAGTCCTTCTGCTCGACCCCGCGGCTCATCAGGTACTTCGCGGCCGGGCTGGTCTTGGCGATGTTGCCGGCGGGGCTGATGTGGTCGGTGGTGATCGAGTCGCCGAGCAGGGCCAGGATCCGCGCGCCCCTGATGTCGGGCACCGCGGTCGCCGGCTCGTGCTTCATGCCGGCGAAGTAGGGCGGCAGCTGGATGTAGGTGCTGCTGTCGTCCCAGCTGTAGGTCATGGCGGCACTGTCGGCGCCGATCCGCGCCCAATGCTCGTCGCCGGCGAACACGTCGGCATAGGAGCTGCGGAAGCCCTCCGCGGTCACGGCCTTGCGGACGGTGGCGTCGACCTCTTGCGGCGTCGGCCAGACGTCCTTGAGATAGATCGGGCGGCCGTCCCGACCCACGCCGAGGGGCTGGGTGGTGATGTCGGTCAGCATCGAGCCGGCCAGGGCGTAGGCGACTACCAGCGGCGGCGAGGCCAGATAGTTGGCCTTCACCTGGGCGTGGACACGGCCCTCGAAGTTGCGGTTGCCGGAGAGCACGGCCGCGACGACCAGCTTGCCCTCGGTGACCGCGTCGCCGATCTCGTCCGGCAGCGGACCGGAATTGCCGATGCAGGTCGTGCAGCCATAGCCGACCAGATCGAAGCCGACCTCGTCGAGCGGGCGCTGCAGGTCGGCCTTGGCCAGATAGTCGGTGACCACGCGCGAGCCTGGGGCGAGTGAGGTCTTCACCCAGGGCTTGCGGGTGAGGCCCTTCTCGGCCGCCTTCTTCGCGACCAGGCCGGCGGCGATCATCACGCCCGGGTTGCTGGTGTTGGTGCAGCTGGTGATCGCCGCGATCACCACGTCGCCATGGGCGAGGTCGTGGTCCATGCCCTTGACCGGGGCCTTGGCATCCTTCGGGCTGTCGCCGGCGAGCGAGGCGAGGCCGTCCTCGAAGCCCTGCTTGGCCGACCTCAGCGCGACGCGGTCCTGCGGGCGCTTCGGGCCGGCGAGCGAGGGCTCCACGGTCGCCAGGTCGAGCTCGAGCGTGTCGGTGAACACGGGATCGGCCATGGCGTCGTGGCGCCACATGCCCTGCGCCTTGGCATAGGCCTCGACCAGTGCCACCCGCTCGGGCGAGCGGCCGGTGAGCCGGAGATAGTCGAGGGTCACCTCGTCGACCGGGAAGAAGCCGCAGGTGGCACCATATTCGGGCGCCATATTGCCGATCGTGGCACGGTCGGCGAGCGGCAGCTTGCCGACGCCGGGCCCGAAGAACTCGACGAATTTCCCGACCACGCCCTTCTTGCGCAGCATCTGCGTGACCGTCAGCACGAGATCGGTCGCGGTCGAGCCCTCGGGCAGGGCCCCGGTGAGCTTGAAGCCCACGACCTCAGGGATCAGCATCGAGACCGGCTGGCCCAACATCGCGGCCTCGGCCTCGATGCCGCCGACGCCCCAGCCGAGCACGGCGAGGCCGTTCACCATGGTGGTGTGGCTGTCGGTGCCGACCAGCGTGTCGGGATAGGCGACCTCCTTGTTGCCCTCCTTGGCGGTCCAGACGACCTGGGCGAGATATTCCAGGTTCACCTGGTGGCAGATGCCGGTACCGGGCGGGACGACGCGGAAATTGTCGAACGCCTTCGACCCCCAGCGCAGGAACGCGTAGCGCTCCTGGTTGCGCTCATATTCGAGCTCGACATTGCGCGCGAAGGCCGCGCTGGATGCGAACGAATCGACCTGGACCGAGTGATCGATCACGAGATCGACCGGGACCAGCGGATTGATCTTCCGTGGATCGCCGCCCAGGGCGACCATCGCGTCGCGCATGGCGGCGAGGTCGACGACCGCCGGCACGCCGGTGAAGTCCTGCATCAGGACGCGCGCGGGGCGGTAGGCGATCTCCTGCTCGGAGGTGCGGGCGTCGAGCCAGGCGCGCATCGCCTTGAGGTGGTCGACCGTGACGCTGCGGCCGTCCTCGAAGCGCAGCAGGTTCTCGAGCAGGACCTTGAGCGAGAAGGGCAGGCGCGACAGCTCGCCCAGCGTCTTCTCGGCCTCGGGGATCGAGAAATAGTCGTAGGCGAGATCGCCGACCGTCAGGGTGCGACGGACTTGCAGCGTATCATGACCGGTTACGGGCAACGGAGCTCTCCTGAGGATGCTTCGACGATGCCGCGCAGCGGGGAGCGCCCCGGTCTCGCGGGTTGCTCGTTCCTATAGACCGGGGCGGAAACCGCAGCAAACGCGGCCGATCCGCGCGGTCCCGATGGGCGCTCGTGCCATGCTGGCCGGTCAGATGAGCCCGCCGCGCCTGCCCGGTTGGCGATGCCCCACCCCACCTTATCTGGGGACAAACGACAACATCGTCGGCGCGCCAAGCAGCGACATAATATTCGATGATCCGTACACCATTAGAAGTGACTGGGGTATCGTCGACATTGGAAGATTCTGGCATCCCGAGCAGCGACTACCTGCTCATTGGCAATGGCGGCGAGGATGCATTCTTCGGCAACGCGTTGTCGATGGCCGATGCAATAGGGGCGGCAGCGACCGCCTCGATGGCGGCTCGGAAGCCGACCGCCTCTTATGGCGACGCCTTCACCATGGCCCGGAGCGCGCGTGGCGGCGATAGCCGGCTCAGAAAGGGGCGGCGGCAATCTGCAGTGACAATCGGCTGGACGGCGGCGCGGAGCGGACCGGCCGTACGGCGATACCCGGGGACCGGCGCCAGCGTCGGCGACGACCGCTTGAACGGTGGCAGCGCGGAACTTCACGCCTGCGATTTCGTCTTCCCCTGAGGCGGCGCACCGATCGAGAGCCATTCAACGCACTTGACCTGGGCTCGCCAAGCAGCAGGGGCGCTCGCCGGGCGTCGGCGACGCCGTGCCGAGCACGAACGCTGCGGCTCGGCGCCGCCCATGCTTGGCGCAGGGCAATCGACGGGCCACCTTCCTTCCGGTTCAACCTCAGGAAACGCGTGTGGAGCTACCAGCCTATCTCGGCCTCTTCCTCAGTGCGGTCACTTCGGCCACGCTCCTGCCCGGCACGTCCGAGATCCTGATGCTCGGCCTGCTCGCCAAGGGCCTCGAGCTCTGGCCGCTGTGGCTGGTCGCCACGGTCGGGAACGTGGCCGGCTCCACGTTCAACTGGTGGCTCGGGCGCTTCGCCCTGCGCTTTCGCGATCGGCGTTGGTTTCCGGTGAGCGATGGTGCGCTCGACCGTGCCCAGCACTGGTACGACCGCTGGGGCCAGCCTTCGCTCCTGTTCGCCTGGCTGCCCGGGGTCGGCGACGCCTTCACCGTCGCCGCCGGGGTCATGCGTGTCCCACTCCTGACCTTCGTGATCCTGGTCACGATCGCGAAGGGCGCCCGCTATGCGGCCATCCTGGGCGCCGGCCACGGGCTCGACATCGGAAGCTGGTTCTAGCCCTCGCCGATTCCGCGAGAGCACAAGGAATTCCTCGTCAGTTCCAGGAAATTCCTCCGTATCCGCTTAGTCCTGCGGAACGGAGCCTGCTACGTCGATCGACAAGCATCGAGGAGGGCGCAATGTCCGAGAGCTACGATCGGCGGACAATGGTGGGCGGCGCGCTGGCAGCCGGCCTGGTCGCCTTGACGGCGGGGGACGCGGGGGCGACGGCACCGTCGCTGCGCGCGCGACTGCAGGCGGTCGTCGACCAGCATCTGGCGGCACGCCGCAAGCCCGAAGGCATCACCTGTATCTCGGCCCATGTCAGCCGGTCCGAGGAGGATCGCGGCATCAGCGTCGTGACCGGCGCCACCGACCGGCCGGGGCGCTTGCCGATCACCGACCGGACGTTGTTCGAGGTCGGCAGCAACACCAAAGCATTCACCTCTGCCCTGCTCTTGAAGCTGGAGGCGGCAGGCAAGCTCGACATCGACCAGACCATCGGCGACTGGCTGCCGCAATATCCCGCCTGGGGGCACGTGAAGATCCGCCGCCTGCTCAACATGACCAGCGGCATCCCAACCTACAGCGAAGCGCCGCGCTTCATGAAGGCACAGGCCGAGAACAAATTCCGACACTTCACCGAGGAGGAGCTGGTCGCCTACGCCTATCCGCGGCCGGGCAACCACCTGCCCGTGAGCGAGGGCTACTTCTACTCCAACACCAACTACATCCTGGCCGGGATGATCGTCGCCAAGGCCGGAAGGGAGAGCTACGAACGCCAGCTACGCCGGCTGATCCTGAAGCCGTTGCGGATGTGGGACAGCTTCTATGACGGCTGGAAGCTGCCACCGGAGGTCATCGAGCGCATGGCCAGTGGCTACTTCCTCAACCCCGCATGCAGCGAATATCGGCCCAACTGCACGGTCGGGCCGCTCCAGCCGCTGGATGGCCAGAACATGCGTCGCGCCGACGTGAGCTGGACCGGCCCCGCGGGTGGCCTCGTCTCAACGCCACGCGACCTGACGCGATGGGTGCGCGGCGTGTTTGGCGGATTGGTGGTGCCACCGGCCCAGCTGGCGCAGATGAAGCAGCTCATCTCGCTCAGGACCGGCCGACCGATCGCCGGGACCACGGCAGACGATCCCCAGGGCTACGGCCTGGGTCTGGCGCAGATGTACCAGCCCGGCGTCGGGCAGTTCTGGTTCTACGAGGGCATGACGCTCGGCTATCGCGGCGTGTTCGCCTACTACCCCGAGGACGATCTGGTCCTGAGCGTCGCCCTCAACTCTCAGCCGCCAGAGGGCGCCGACGCGATCGGACCCCTGTTCCAGTCCCTGTACGCCGCCGTCATGCAATGAGAGCTGAGCGGGGCGCCGCCACTGGGGTGCCCCGCTGCCGCCACGTCAGCGGGTGGCGATCAGCCGGTCGAGCTGCGTATTGAGATTGTTCAGCTTGCTCTTCTGCGCGCTGGTGAGCGTCCTGTTCAGCAGGTTGTTCTTCTCATAAGGGTCCTTCTGCAGATCGAAGAACTCGCGCACCGGCCATCTCAGTCCGGCGACCCGCTCGATCAGCTTGTAACGCGGGTCGCGAATCGCATACTCGGTCTTCTCGTTCCACAGCAGATCGAACTTTTCGGCAAACGCCCAGGGCCGAATCGCGGCGGTGCCGCTGTTGTTGATGTAGCGAAGGAAGCTCACCCCATCGATCCTCCGGCCGGCGAGGACGGTGGCGGGATCGATCTCGGCCAGCTGGAGAATGGTTGGATAGAGGTCGACGCTGTTGACGAGCTGCGCGACCGCGCGGTTCGCGTTCCGCACGCCGGCTCCCGCCACGATCATCGGCACGCGGACGCCCTGCTCGTAGACCCGCAGCTTGGCGTGGTCGGGGTCGTAGGGCGAGGCCGTGACCTCGTTCGGCGTGCCGTTGTCGCCGAGGAAGATCACGGTGGTCGTGGCGCGGTCGACCTGGGCGAGCAGGCGGCCGATCTCGGTGTCCATCGCCTCGATCATCGCCTCATAGTAGGAGCGCCGCAGCGCCTTGCTCGGCGTGTCGTCGATCGGCAGGCCGTCGCGCGTGTGCAGATTGTTCGGCGGCTTCTGGTAGGGTGAATGCGGCGCGCTGAGCGCCAGCCAGATGAAATAGGGCTGGCTGGCGGTTTTGGCTGCGCTAATGGCCGCCAAGGCATCGTTGACCTGATCGGTGGTGGCGTAGGTGTGCCACGCCGTCTGCACGCCGTTCACGACCTTGGGCCAGGCGTAGTAATCGGGCAGATGCGCCAGGTTCGGGTGCGGTCCGGAGAAGCGGGGCCAGCCGTGAACTCTGGGATCGTCGATGCCCCGGCTCAGATGCCATTTGCCGATGTGCGCGAGGTAGTAGTTCTTGCCCGACGCGGCAAACGCCTCAGGCAGCGAGAACTCGCCCGTCGACAGGACCGGCGGCGGTGCGGCCAGATCCTGCGGCACCGGCTTGCCGATCCCGGTCCGGAACGCGTAGCGGCCGGTGAAGATGGTGGCACGCGTCGGCGAGCAGCTCGGCTCGGCCCAAGCGTTGCGGAACAAGATCCCGTTCCTCGCCAGCGCCGCCAGATTGGGCGTGGCCGGGGCGGGTGGATTCGTCGTCCGCCGATCGGAGCTGGGGTAGTAGGTGGTCGCGTCGATCCCGTAATCGTCGGCCAGGATCAGCAGGACGTTCCGAGGAGCCGACGATGCCGGAGCAGCAAGGAGAACTGCAACCAAGGGTACAAGGAATGTCAATAGAACTCGCATATCTGGCACCCAATCTCTGGCAATGTGAGACGCACTAATCTATTGTAGATCGAATTCAGGATATGGCGCTCAGCCTCAAGTTCTGAATTCGACGCTCGGTGAGCTGGGCACGGATGCGCAGGATGAGCACCGTGACGAAGTAGAGGTGATACACCAGCACCATCATCAAGAGCGGCCAGAGCATGCTCGGAGCCAGATGCGGGCCGTCCATGCGGATGATGCTCGCCGGCTGATGCAGCGTGTTCCACCAGTCGACGGAGAACTTGATGATCGGCAGGTTGACCACGCCGACCAGGGCCAGGATCGACGCCGCCCGGGCGCCGCGCGCCGGGTCCTCGAAGGCATCGTGGAGCGCCATGTAGCCGAGATAGAGGAAGAACAGGATCAGCACCGAGGTCAGCCGCGCGTCCCAGACCCACCAGGTGCCCCACATCGGCTTGCCCCAGATCGAGCCCGTCGCCAGCGCTATCGCCGTGAACATCGCCCCGATGGGTGCTGCCGCCCGTGCCGCGACCTCGGCCAGCGGATGGCGCCAGATCACGCCGACGGCACTGCCGACCGCGACGCAGAGATAACAGAGCATCGCCATCCACGCCGCCGGGACGTGAATGTACATGATCCGATAGGCCTCGCCCTGCTGGTAGTCCGCCGGGGCGACCACGAGTGCCAGGATCAGCGCCACTGGCGCAAGGATCACGGTGCCCCAGGCGGTCCAGGGATAGACCGCGTCGGCGATCTTCTGGAAGCGCAGCGGATTGGCGTAGGCGTGCATGGTGTGGGCGGCTCTCCTTGACCCACGGAATGTCGCGCGCGGCAGGGGCGCGAACGAGAAAGGGTGAGCAGCAGATACCGCTCCGGCCCACCTGAATCAAGGCGCGCCGTTGACAGATGCTTCGCCGCCGTGTCATCGAACCTGAGGTCCCTCAATAACTCAAGGGCTCACGCGATGATCTGGGCTCGATCGTCGAATCGCGTCTTGTTTCATGGAACTCTTTATCACCATGCATTGAGTATCATTGGCGGCACGAACAAATTCGACGGTACCGTCGTTCCTGGATCACCAATTTCGCCGGCCCGTTGCAGCCCAACGACAGACTTCGGCCGAGGCTTCTACACAACGACGAACGAGCATCAAGCCCGACAGTGGGCGAACGATCGCTGCCAGCCCTGGACCGGCCCCAACCGCCAGAAGGTCGCGGCCGTGCTCGCCTTTGACATCGATTGGGACCTTTTGGGCGGCCTGCACACTTTGGGCTTCGTCTGGGAGGGCACACCCTCAACATCGGACTACTGGACGCTCGTGGCACATTGCAGGACGGGCAACCCGAACCGGACTGCGGCCGATGGGACAGCCGATCCTTTCGATGTCGTGTTCGGCCCAGTGTCCCTCTGGAGCCAATACATCGTGCTTGCCCAATGCGATCAAATCAGCTTTCATACACAGCATGCCCTGGGTCTGCTGAGCAATGGTCGACTGCACGCGGAAGGGTCGATGGCAAACCCGTTCGTGTGAGGGGGAATCGACATGCCGCTGAACATCTTCGGGACGGACTCGCTCGCGGATCTCGCCGGCGGCGATGAGGATTATTGGGCCAAGGTATATAGAACACTTACGTATGTATTTGAAGTCGAGAAGCTCGACGCCGAGGCTCAGGTCAGGGACTTCAGAAGATCGATCGGCGCCCGCCCGCTTCCCGAGCAGGTTCTGTTCCGCCATACTGATCCGTTCGACGTGGCACGCCGCATCGTCCGCGGCGACGATGAGCCTCCGAGAGAGTCCGACGTTCAACGGTACCAGGAGATGCTCGGTCACTGATCTCGGTGAGAGTTCCCCCGAGGACCTCGGCGCCACACCGGATCGCACCCTCACTCCAGCCCCAGCCGCAGCGCCGCGGCCGTGGCAAAGGGCGTCAGAGCCAGCGAGCCGAGCAACATCGCCGCAAGAATGAGCAGCGGCGCCGTGCCGCCGAGGCCCAAGACCTGCCCCTCCACCGCGGCGACGCCGAAGATCAGGACCGGGATATAGAGCGGCAGGACCAGCAAGGCCATGAGCACGCTGCCGCGACGGCTGCCGAGGAGCAGCGCCGCACCGATCGAGCCGATCAGGGTGAGTGTCGGCGTGCCCAGAAGAAGGGCCAGCGGCACGGCCCACAAGCCATCGACCGGCAGGTTCATCAGCAGGCCCAGCAACGGCGAGGCGATGACCAACACCAGGCCGCTGGTCAGCCAGTGGGCGAGACACTTCACCACCACCAGAAGCTCGAGCGGCATGGGCGAGAGCAGCATGAGCTCCAATGAGCCGTCCTCGTAGTCGGCGAGCCAGAGCCGGTCTAAGGTGAGCAGCACGGCCAGGAGCGCCACCACCCAGACCACCCCGGCACCGATGCGGGCGAGAATGTCGGGCGAGGCGCCCACGCCGAATGGGAACAGGGACAAAGCGAGCGCGAAGAAGGCGAGCCCCATGCCGCTGTCGGCGAGCCGGCGACTCGCCAGGGCCAGGTCACGCCGCAGGAGGGCCACGAGCGCCTGCATGGGCTCAGCCCGGGAAGTCGAGGACATAGGCGTCGCGCACGGTGACGTCGCCGTGGGTAGCCAGAATGCAGAGACCGCCACCGGCCCGATGCTCCGTGACCGAGCGCTCCAGCCGCGCCCGGCTCGCGGCGTCGAGGCCGACCCCGGGCTCGTCGAGCAGCCAGAGCGGCCGTGGCGTGGCGAGCAGTCGCGCCAGGTTGGCGCGCCGCTTCTGGCCGGCGGACAGGAAGCGTGCCGGCAGCTCCGCCAGCCGGTCGAGGTCGAACCCTGGCAGCGCCGCCTGGACGTGCGCCCGATCACCGGCGAGGCCCGCGGCGAATTGCAGATTCTCCGCGACCGTCAGCAGCGATTTCAGCGGATCGGCATGACCGACGAAGTGGAGCCGCGCGCGATGCTCGGCATCGGATGCGGCGATCGGCCGTCCGGCCCAGGCGAGGCCGCCCGAGCTTGGCCGCAGAAATCCTGCGAGCAGCCGCAAAAGCGTCGACTTGCCGCTCCCGTTGGGACCACGCAGGACCAGGGCGTCGCCTGCGGCAAGCTCGAAGGAAAGCGCCTCGAACACGAGTCGCCCGCCACGCCGGCAGGCGAGCTCGGTGGCAGCGAACAGGGCGGGCTCAGCGGCGATCGTCGATGACCCGGCCATCATTGGGGAGGCTGCCCGGCGGCACCAGCTCGACCTCGCCGCGCAGACCGGTGAGGCTGCGGATCGTCTCGCCCAGCCTCGCCTCCAGGCCGACGGGGCGCCCCTCGACCTCGCATCTGAGGCACATCTCGTCGTGCCCGTTCCGCTGCGTCACCACGAGCCTTGCCCTCGCCGTCAGGTCGTGGCGGCGAAGCACCTCGGCGATCTGGCGCGGCTGGACGAACATGCCCCGCACCTTGGTCGCCTGGTCGGCGCGACCGAGCCAGCCACGGATCCGTCGATTGGTGCGCCCGCAGGAGCTCCTGCCCGGCAGCACCGCCGACAGATCGCCCGTGGCGAAGCGGATCAGCGGATAGTCCGGGTTGAACACCGTCACCAGCACTTCCCCGACCTCGCCATCGGCAACGAGATCGCCCGTGCCGGGCCGCACGATCTCGACGATCACCGCCTCGTCGAGGATGAGCCCCTCGCCGCCGAGGCTCTCATAGGCGATCAGGCCCAGATCCGCGCTGGCGTAGCACTGCACCGCCCGAACGCCGAACTCGTCGGCGAGCCGGGCACGCAACTCGGAAGGGAATGCCTCCGCCGACACGAGAGCCTTGCTCAGCGTACGGATCGACAAGCCGAGCTCGCGCGCTTTCTCGAGCAGGGTCAGCAGGAAGGAAGGCGTGCCGGCATAGGCCGAGGCGCCGACACGGGACAGCACCTGAAGCTGCAGCTCGGCCTGCGCCGTGCCGCCGGGAATGACCGGCAGGCCGAGCGCGCGCGCCCCGCTCTCGGCCATCACGCCGGCCGGGGTCAGATGGTAGGAGAAGCTGTTGTGGACGATGTCCCCGGAACGAAAGCCGGCGGCGTACATGGCCCGGGCGAAGCGCCAGTAGTCCGGCCGTGTGCCCTCGGGATCGAAGATCGGCCCGGGCGAGGCAAAGATATGCGCGAGCCGCGACAGGGGCGTCGCCGTCAGGCCGCCGAACGGGGGCCGGCTCGTCTGCAGCTCGCCGAGGTCCGACTTGCGGAGCACCGGCAGACGGGCGAGCTCGGCGCGGTTGCCCACCGCGTCAGGCTCGAGCGTGCCGAGATGCCCCACGAAGAACGGAGCATTGTCGAGCGCGTGGCGCAGCAAACCGGGTAGCGCGTGGAACAACGACCTCTCGCGGTCCGCCGGGTCGCGAACCTCCTGGCGGTCGTAGAAGGTGGCGCTGTTCTCCCGCATCGGCTCCTCAATTCCGACGGCCGCTGCGCCGCTCGGATCATGCCCGGCCGGACGCCGGCATAGCTACGCCGTAGCGACGGCACAACTCCGCCGCTGTCGATCTGATGGTAGCCGGCGTGTCCCTGGTGCACCAGTCGTCCCAGAGCTCGTGCAGGCTGAGCGCGGTCAGCGTGACCGTGCTCCCGGAGGTGCGCTCGATGACACGGTCGAGCTCCGCCCGGTGGGCCGCGAACACCGGTGCCGTAGCGCCCGCCGGCTCCAGGAACAGGTAGAGCAGCCGAATCGGGCGGCGCGTGAAGATCCGTCCCAGCCCGATCGCGACCTTGGCAAGGCCGGCCACATCGAGGTGCTGGTAGGCCGCACCCTCATGCAGGACGGTCGCCCAGGACGCCATGCCGTCCTCGACCGCCAGGGAGCGGTAGGCGGCAGCGCTGGCGGGGCGGCGCGACCCGAGATAGTCGAAGACCCGCACGCAGGCGCCGACCACCCCGCGCGAGCCGGCGGCGATGACGTCGACATGGGGCGGGGTCCCGCGCACGCCGGTCGGGCAGCGGCCGTCGAAATGGAGCTCGGTGAACCCGTTCGAGCCGCAGAGCTCCAGGCCCTCGATGTGATCGCGCCAGGGGAGGAAGCTGTTGAGGGCGAGCGCCATCGCGGACTCGGGTCGCGACAGCCGCGCGCACAGCATGCCGACGCGACCGGTCAGATCGCGCGCGTCGATCTCGCCCACCAGACCGAGCCGCCAGTCCAGCAGCTCGCCCATCGCACCGAATCGGTCAGGACCGATGACCTGGCGCAGCTGCAGCTGCAGATGCTCGTTCAGCAAACTCCCCAGGGGCGGAGCCGCAGCACTGGCCGGCTCACGCCCGCGGGCTGACCCCGCATTGTTCTGGTTCACTTAGAGCCACCGTTTCCGCCGCCTGAAGCTTTTCGTATCGCGAAAACTACGCCGGTCCGACCCGCTCAGACCGAGATAGAATTCTTTGACGTCTTCGTTCCGCCCAAGGTACTCGGCGCTTCCCTCGAGCACGACGCGTCCGTTCTCAAGAATGTAGCCGTAAGTCGCGTAATGCAATGCCACATTGGCGTTCTGTTCAGCCACCAGGAGAGTGACGCCGGCCTCCCTATTTAATCGCGCGACAATCTCGAAGATTTCTTCAACCAGCCGTGGCGCGAGCCCCATCGAGGGCTCGTCCAGGAGCATCAGGCGGGGTCGCGCCATCAGCGCGCGCCCAATCGCGCACATCTGCTGCTCGCCGCCCGACGTGTACCCTGCCTGCGAGCGCCGGCGCTCCCTGAGGCGGGGGAAGAAGTCGTAGACCCGCTCCAGGTCCTGTCGCACCGCCGCGGACCCGTCCTTTCGGGTGTAGGCGCCGGTGAGCAGATTCTCCTCGACGGTGAGGTGGCCGAAGCAATGCCGGCCCTCCATGACCTGGATGCAGCCCCGGCGCACCAGCTCGTTCGGGCTGCGGCCCTGGACCTCCTCCCCGTCGAAGGTGACCGTCCCGCGCGTGACCTCGCCCCGCTCGACCTCGAGCAGATTGGAGATCGCCTTCAAGGTGGTGCTCTTGCCGGCGCCGTTGGCGCCGAGCAGGGCGACGATCGCTCCCGCTGGGACCGAGAGCGAGACGCCCCGCAGGACCAGGATCACGTGGTCGTAGACGACCTCGATGTTGTTGATCGCGAGCAAGGGTGCCCCGCCCCGGCGGCCGGACGCGCCGTCAGTGGCAGGGCTCGGTCCGCTTCGGCCAGTCGGGGTTGGCGGCGACATACTCCGCCGCCGCCTTCTCCAGCATCGGCCGCACGACGTCGGTCATCGGCGCGAACCAATCGGTGGCCTTCTGCCAGGCCTTGCCGTCCCATTCCTGGATGTAGACGTCATGGCCGCCCGAGTGGTCCTCGCAGGTGACCTTGAGCGGCGGCATGAAGCCGGTCAGGCCGAGCTCCGCCAGACGCTCCTCGGTGATGTCGAGATTCTCGAGGCCCATGCGGACCTCCTCGGCGTTGACCACCGGTTTGCCGGTCAGCCGCTGCGCCGTCACGATCGCCTCGGCGATCAGGACCGAGTTCATGACGCCGCGATTGTAGAGGTTCTCGCCGACCCGGTCGGACGAGGCGACCTTGCTGAGGCCCTTGTCGACCACGTTGGTCTTGATGTCCGTAAGTGCTGGGAAATCGGCGCCGACCGCATTGAGGTTCAGCGTCTTGTATCCCTTGCCGCCTGCTCCGGCGGGGCGTGCATCATCCTCGCCGCCCGACCACCAGATGCCGATGAACTTGTCCATTGGATAGCGGATCTTCGCGGCCTCCTTGACCGCGGTCGGGTTCATGGCCCCCCAGCCCCACATCACCATGTAGTCCGGCCGGTCGCGTCGGACATTGAGCCATTGCGAGCTCTGGTTCTGCATCTGGTTGGCGGGAACCGGGTATTTCAGCAGCTCGAAGCCGTACTGGCCGGCGAGCTGCTCCAGGAGCGGGATCGGCTCACGGCCATAGCCGGCATCGAGGTAGATGAAGCCGATCTTCTTGCCCTTGAGCTTGTCGAGCCCGCCCTCCTGCTCGGCGATGTATTTCAGGATGGCGGACGCGCCGTCCCAGTAGGTCGCCGGCGGATTGAAGATCCAGGGGAAGGTCTCGCCGACGGCGGCCGCCGACAGGCCATAGGCCATCGACAGGATCGGGATCTTGTCGACCGACGCCTTGGGGATGAGCTGCAGGGTGATGCCGGTCGAGTAGGGATTGTAGACCAGGGCACCCTTGCCCTTGGTGCTCTCGTAGCACTCGATGCCCTTCTGCGCGTCGTAGCCGGTCTCGCACTCCTCGATCGCGATCTTGACCCCACCGATGCCGCCATCGCGCTGGTTCAGCATCTCCAGATAGTCGTGCATGCCGTCGGCGATCGGGATGCCGGAGCCGGCGAAGGCACCGGTGCGGTAGGTCAAGAGCGGGACGTAGAGCTGGCCGGCCGCGAGCGCGGGTCCCGCCGCCAATGCAGCCGCCAGCACTCCAGCGGCGCAAAACCTGCGAATCATCTGAGCCTCCCTCCAGCCCAAACCGTCGACCTCCCCACTATGCGCGGCCAGCACGCCTCGGCCAAGCCGAGGAATTCCCGCCTCGCCGCCACAGGTTGACACGACCGCCGGTGCCCAGCAGTAACCTGAGGATCGTCCGGCGGGTGCCGGCCACGGGAGGAAGCCATGGGTCTAGACAAGCTCGCCATCGTACTTTGTGCCGGACTGGTGGCGGCATCGGCGGCATCGGCGCAGGACATCAGCGAGCGTACGATCAAGGTCGGCATCGGGCTCACCGAGGATCACCCGCAGGCCCAGTCGGTGCGGAAGTTCGGAGAGCTCGTCGAGGAGAAGAGCGGCGGCAAGATCAAGGTCAAGCTGTTCGCCAGCGGCACGCTCGGGAACGACGTCACCATGATCTCGGCGCTGCAGGGCGGCACCCTGGAAATGACCGTGCCGGACACGTCGACGCTGGTGAACATCGAGGGGCTGCAGCCATTCGGCCTGATCAACCTGCCGTTCCTGCTGCAGAGCGGCGAGCAGGCCGACGCTTTGCTGGACGGCCCGTTCGGGCAGAAGCTGCTGGCCAAGCTGCCCGACAAGGGGCTGGTCGGTCTCGGCTTCTGGGAGAACGGCTTCCGCCAGGTGACCAACAGCCGCCGTGCGATCGAGACGGCCGAGGACTTCTCCGGCCTCAAGCTGCGCGTGATTCAGAACCCCCTGTTCATCGAGACATTTTCCGCACTGGGCGCTTCCGCCCAGCCGATGCCGTTCCCGGAAGTCTACACGGCGCTCGAGACGGGAGTGGTCGACGGCCAGGAGAACCCACTGGCGACCATTCTGGCGTCCAAGTTCTACGAGGTGCAGGACTACGCCGTGATGTCCAACCACATCTACAGCGTCTGGGCACTGCTGATGGGGAAGAAGTTCTGGGACAAGCTGTCGCCGGACGAGCAGCAGCTGGTCGCGGCTGCGGCAAAGGAAGCGACGGCCTTCGAGCGCGAGACCATCCGTGCCTTTTCCGCCAAGGCCAAGGAAGAGATCGAGAGCGAAGGCATGGAGGTCACCGAACTGCCCGAGGCCGAGGTAGCGAAGCTGCGGGAGATGACGAAGCCGGTGTGGGACCAGTTCACCCAGCAGTTCGGCCAAGCGGAGGCCCAGGAGATGATGGCGGCGCTGAAATAGGCAGCCTCAGCCGCCAGCCTGCCGCGCTCGCTCGAGCCATTCCACCCCGGCCTCGATCTGCCGCTCGGGCGGCCAGGCCACGTCGATCACGACCGCGGTCTCGTCCGGTTGCAGCGGTTCCAGCGTGGCGAGCTGGCTGTCGAGCAGCGAGGTCGGCATGAAGTGATCTTTCCGCGCCGACATGCGTGCCGAGAGCAGCTCCCGCGTCCCGGCCAGATGGACGTAGCGGATCGGCACGCCTGCGGCCGCGCTCAGCCGATCGCGATAGACGCGCTTGAGTGCCGAGCATGCAGCCACGGCGCTACCGGAAGCATGCGCGGCCGATCCCAGGGCGGCGCCGATCGCATCGAGCCAGGGCCAGCGGTCGCCGTCCTGGAGCGGGATCCCGCGGGACATCTTCGCGACGTTGGCGGGCGGATGAAGCTCGTCGCCTTCGAGAAACGAGCATCCCAAACGCGCGGCGATCCCGCGGCCGATGGTGGACTTGCCGCAACCGCACACGCCCATCACCACGACGGCGCCGACCAGCCGCTCGGACGAATGCATCATCATATGCTCTGCCCTCCTGCTGTTGCGCCCCAGCGGACACGAAATCCAGCGCCTGCCACCGCCCCGCTATGCCATTGGCTCCGTCGACCATGGTTCGGATAGGGTGGGCATTCTGGCGATGGGCACTGCTCAGTAGGGGAACGGCCAGGTGCGCATCCGCTGCTTGGCGATCTGCCACAGGCGCGCCATGCCGTGCGGCTCGACGATCAGGATCACGATGATCAGGGCACCCACGATCACGAAGCTCAGATGCTCCACGGTCGCGGCGCCGACACGGATGCCCAGGCCGTCGGGGACCGTGCGGATCAGGATCGGCAGGCCCCAGATGAACGCAGCACCGAGAAAGGAGCCCAGAAGGCTGCCGGCGCCGCCGATGATCACCATGAACAGCACCTGGAACGACACGCTGATCGAGAAGCTCGAGGCCTCGGCGGCGCCCAGCCAGAGGAATACCATCAAGGCGCCGGCCACGCCGCAGTAGAAGGAGGACACCGCGAAGGCGAGGAGCTTGGTCCGCAGGAGCCGCACCCCCATCAGCTCGGCCGCGATGTCCATGTCGCGCACCATCATCCAGGATCGGCCGATCCGGCCGCGGACGAGATTGGAGGCGAGCCAGGCGAGCAGGACGACCAGCGCCAGGAGCGCGTAGTAGCGCACGATCGGCGTGGCCGTGGGACCGGTGACGGCCAAGCCGAGCACCGTGCGGGTCGGCACCTCGATGGCACCGCTGGCGTTGTAGTTGTACAGCCAGGCGATCCGGTTGAAGCACCAGTCGAGGAAGAACTGCGCCGCCAGGGTCGCGATCGCCAGATAGAGCCCCTTGATGCGCAGCGACGGCAGCCCGAACACGACCCCGATCGCCGCCGAGAACAGGCCCGAGGCCAGAACGAGGACGAGGATGTTGGCCTCGGGCAGCAGCGTGGTGAGCTTGTAGCAGGCATAGGCGCCCACCCCCATGAACCCGCCCGTGCCCAGCGAGATCTGCCCGGCATAGCCGGTGAGCAGGTTGAGCCCGATCGCCGCGATCGAGAAGACGAGGAACGGGATCATGATCGTGGTCAGCAGGAAGTCGCTGCCGAGCAGGGGAATCGGCAGCGCCGCAACGATCAGGATGAGTGCCAGGCCATAGCGGTCGAGCGGGATCGGGAACAGCGCCTGGTCGGCGGCGTAGCTCGTCTTGTACTGGCCGGTCTCGCGGTAGAGCATCTAGGCGCCGCCGGTCGCCGGATCCGCCTCGCCCGCCACGGCCTCGATCAGGCTCGCGGTCGGCCCAGCCGGGACGACGCGCTGCAGCCTGAGCCCCGCGGCCGCCAGCAGGCTCTGGAAGCCCCCCTCGTCCCGCTCCCTGCCACCGTGCGTGAGCACGAGCATCTGCAGGTCGAGCAGCTTGCCCCAGGAGGGCTCGTTGCCGGGCGGCAGCACGTGCTCGATCACGAGCAGACGGCCCCGCGAGCCCATCGCCCGCCGGCAGCAGCTCAGGATGGCAGCGGCCCGCTCGTCGTCCCAGTCGTGGAGTACCCGCTTCAGCAGGTAGAGATCGCCTCCTGCGGGCACGTGCTCGAAGAAGCTGCCAGCGACCAGCTCGCAGCGGCCGGCCGCCACCGCGGGCTGAACCGGCCCCTCGCGTGCCGCTTCGATCACGTGCGGCAGATCGAACAGCACGCCACGGGCATCGGGACGCGCCTCGAGGATCGCCGCGAGCAGGGCGCCGCGGCCACCACCCACGTCCACGACCGTGCCGGTCGCGGGCCAGTCGTAGGCCGCCGTCACGACCGCGACCTCCTGGCGCGTGCGGCTGGTCATGGCATCGTCGAAGACCTGCCCCGCTGCCGGATGGTCGGCCAGATAGTCGAACAATGGCCGACCATGGGCATGCTCGAAGGCGGACTCGCCGGTGCGCACGCTGTGGAGCAATCCGCCCCAGGCCCGCCAATGCCATTCGTCGCCCATCATCACGGCGTAGTCGCACAGCGAGCCTTCGGCATCGCGGCGCAAGCCGTCCGCAAGGGGAGTCAGGCCAAAGCGGCCGTCCGGCTGCTCGGCGAAGACGCCGAGACTCGCGAGCGCCCGCAGGAGGCGCTCCAATGTCGGGCCGTGGGCGCCGGTAGCCGCGGCGAGCATGTCGGGCGCCTTCGGGCCGTCCGCAAGCAGATCGGCGATCCCGAGCCTCGCGGCCACATGGACCGCCTGTGCTGTCCACGCCCCGCTCACAAGCCGGAGCAGCGCCATGGACGCTTCGGGGTTGCGGGAAGGCGTGGGTGCCATGGCCTGCTCCAATTCACCTAGACCCGCTCGATGATGCGCTCGCCGAACAGGCCCTGGGGCCTGAACAGCAGAAAGGCGAGTGCTATCACGTAGGCGAGCCAGCCTTCGATGCCGCCGCCGACCAGGGGTCCCCAGTAGATCTCGCCCAGCTTCTCGCCCACGCCGATGATCAGCCCACCGACGATGGCGCCGGCGATCGAGGTGAGGCCGCCCAGGATCAGGACCGGCAGCGCCTTCAGGGCGATGATCTGCAGGGCGAAGCTGACGTCGGAGCGAGCACCCCACATGATCCCGGCCGCCAGCGCGACGACGCCGGCGGCGAACCAGACCACGACCCAGATCTGCTCGAGCGCTATGCCCACCGACAGCGCCGCCTGGTGATCGTCCGCCACGGCACGCAAGGCACGGCCGATGCGCGTGTACTGGAAGAGCAGCCCCAGGCCCGCGACCATCGCGGCCGCGATCACGGCGGCGGCGATGTCGATCTGCTGGAAGATCACCCGGCCGCCGAGCACTTCCCATTCATAGGCGTCGGTCGGCAGGCCGAGCTGCTCGGTGATCATCACCTTGGGCTCGCCGCCGAAGATCAGCTCGCCGAGGCCGATCAGCAGATAGGTGAGCCCGATCGTCGCCATGAACAGGATGAGGTCGGGCTGATTCACCAGCGGCCGCAGCACACAGCGCTCGATCGCCACGGCCAGCGCCAGCATGATCAGCAGGCAGGCGAAGAGGGCAAGATGGGCCGGCACGCCCGCCGCATGCAGGCCGACCAGGGACAGAGCGGCGAACACCACCATGATGCCCTGGGCGAAGTTGAACACGCCCGAGGCCTTGAAGATCAGGACGAAGCCGAGCGCGATCAGGGCATAGAGGATGCCCGAGACCAGCCCCTCCCACAGGACCTGCAGGAAGAAGTCCGGCATCGTCGCCATCTGGACGAAGGGATCGACGAGCAGGGCGTAGGCGAGATCCAGCACGGCCGGGCCTACCGGGCAACACCGAGATAGGCGTCGATCACAGCCTGGTCCCGACCCACCTCGCCCGGGGTCCCGTCCGCGATCAGATGGCCATGATCGAGCACCGCGATCCGGTCCGACAGATCCATCACCACGCCGATGTCATGCTCGATTAGGGCGATCGTGGTGCCGAACTGCTGGTTCACCTCAAGGATGTAGCGCGACATGTCCTCCTTCTCCTCGAGGTTCATGCCCGCCATCGGCTCGTCGAGCAGCAGGAGCTCGGGCTCCATCGCCAGGGCCCGCGCGAGCTCGACCCGCTTCTGGAGGCCGTAGGGAAGCCTGCCGACCGGCGTGCGGCGGATGTGCGCGATCTCCAGGAAATCGATGATCTCCTCCACCCGCCGACGGTGCTCAAGCTCCTCGCGCAGCGCGGGCCCGAAGCGGGCGAGCTGCCAGAGGAAGCCGACGCGCATCTTCAGGGCACGGCCGGCCATGATGTTGTCGAGCGTGCTCATGCCTTTGAACAGGGCGATGTTCTGGAAGGTGCGGGCCACCCCGGAGCTCGCCGCCAGGAACGGCGTCATGTGCCGGCGTGCTTTGCCCTTCCAGCGGATCTCGCCCCGCTGCGGCTGATAGAAGCCGTTGACCACGTTGAGCATCGAGGACTTGCCCGCACCGTTCGGGCCGATGATCGCGCGGATCTCCCGCTCGCGGATGTCGAAGGTGACGTTGCTCAAGGCGCGCACGCCGCCGAAGCTGAGTGAGATGTCGTCCACCGCGAGCAGGACCTCGCCGTGGTCGCGCATCTCAGGCGGCCTGATCCAAGGTCGGGCGCGCGGCCAGATCGCGGATGGCGAGGTCGGCTTCGATCTGCCCCTTGCGCCCGTCCTCAAAGGTCACCTCGGTCTCGACCCGCACCCACTCCCGGCCGTCATAGATCGCCTCGATGATCCGGGCGTAGCGCTCGTCGATCACCGCTCGCCGCACCTTGCGGGTGCGGGTGAGTTCGCCATCGTCCGGGTCGAGCTCCTTGTAGAGCGAGACGAAGCGGCGGACGCGCTGCGCCTCGGGCAGGGTGGCGTTGACCTTGTCGACCTCGGCGGCGAGCAGGGCGATGACGTCCGGATGCTCGGACAGGTTCTGATAAGTGGTGAAGGCGATCCGACGCCCCTCGGCCCAGCGTGCCACCATCGAGTAGCGCAGGCAGAGGATCGCGACGAGGAACGGGCGGCCCTGCCCGAGCACCACGCACTCGCCGACGAACGGCGAGAACTTCAGCTTGTTCTCGACGAACTGCGGGCTGAACCGCGCCCCACCCGACGTCCGGGCGATGTCCTTGACCCGATCGATCACGGTCAGGCGGCCCTTGCCGTCGAGGAAGCCGGCGTCGCCGGTGCGGAGCCACCCCTCCTCGCCGAACACCTCGCGGCTCGCCGCCTCGTTGCCGAAATAGCCCAGGAACAGCCCGGAGTGGCGGGTAACGATCTCGCCGACGCCGCCTTCGTCCGGATCGACCACCTTCACCTCGGTGTCGTCGAAGGGAACCCCGGAGCTGTCACAATCGACCTCGGGATGGATCTGGAGCGTGTAGGCACCTGCGGCCTCGGTCTGACCGTAGAGCTGCCGCAGCGGCACGCCCATGGCGAGGAAGAAGCGGAAGGTGTCAGGGCCGAGTGCCGCTCCGCCCGTCGCCGCCGATTTGAGGTTGGAGAAGCCGAGCCGGTCGCGCAGCGCGGAGAACACCAAGAGATCGGCCAGCCGATGCCGGCGGCCGTGCTCGATCGCGTCGGTCCCGACGCGGACGGCCCAGTCGAACAGGTGCCTGGTCGGGGCGCCCGCATCCATCAAGCGGGCCCGAATGTCGGCCGCGGTCTGCTCCCACACGCGCGGCGCGAGGAGGATGTGGGTGGGGCCGATCTCCCGCAAATCGCGCATCGCCGTTTCGCGGCTCTCGGGGAAGCTGACCCGGATCCGGCACAGGAGCGACATGGCCACGACGTAGACCTGCTCCATGATCCAGGGCAGCGGCAGGATCGAGACATACTCGTCCGACGGCCCACGCCGATCGGCGCGCAGATAGGCGGCGATGTGGCCGAGGAAGGGCCGATGCTGCAGCATCGCCAGCTTCGGCTGCGCGGTGGTGCCCGAGGTCGTGCACAAGATCGCGACGTCCGAGCCCTGGCCCTTCGCGATCTCGGCCTCGAACCGGCCGGGCTCGCGCCCCAGCAGCTCGCGCCCGGCAGCCAGCAGCCGGTCCCAGGACACCAGGCGCGGATCGTCGTAGCGGCGCATGCCGCGGTCGTCGTGATAGACGATCAGGCGCACGCCCGGATGGTCGAGCTCGAGCAGCTTGTCGACCTGCTCCTCGTCCTCGCACAGGACGACACCGACCTTCGCCGCATCGATCAGATAGCCGGCCTCGGTCGCCAGCACATCCTCGTAGATGCCGAGGCTCATGCAGCCGAGCACATGGGCGGCGAGCTCACCCCAGACCCAGTTCGGCCGGTTGCGCCCGATCAGGCCAACGACCTCGCCGCGCCGCAAGCCAAGCCGGGCAAGGCCCAGCGCGACCAGACAGACCTGATCGCGATAGCCGGACCAGGTGGTGACGCGCCAGATGCCAAGGTCCTTCTCGCGCATCGCCGGCTCGTTCGGCCAGTTCGCGGCGTTGTGGAGCAGGAGCTTGGGGAAGGTGTCCAGCTCGGCCAAGGACGGCAGCCGCATCGGTCAGCCCGTGCGCCCGGCATCGCCAGCGATCACCGCCATCCGTTCAGGGCCTCCCTTGACCACTGCCCGGCCTGCATAGCGGCAAGCGAGCCCGCTGTCAGCGGGCTCGCTGGAGGGAGATCAGGGCAGCTTGGTATACTTCCAGACGAAAGCCGGGGGGAAGTTCCACAGGACGTAGCGGGCGAGACGCGCCTCGACACTGAAATCTGCGGCCGGGATGGGTGCTATGGGCGAGTAGCTGTACTGCAGCATGAACCCGCCGGGACGGACCGCCTTCATCCCCTGGCCGACGATCGCCCGCCGCAGGGAGATCGGATTGCCGACCATGGGGATGCCGGAGATCACGGTCGCGACGTCGTCGATGCCGTGGCGGATGAGGATCTCGTCCAGGCGGGTGGCGTCGCCCTGGACCACGTTGACGCCCGGCAGACGCTCCTTGAGGTAGGCGTGCATCGCGGTGTCGAGCTCGAGCACGAAGAGCCGATCGCGCGGGATGCCGCGCTCGATCAGGCCCATCGTGATCGAGCCCGTGCCGCCGCCGAGCTCGACGACGTACTGGCCGGGCTCCCAGGCGGTCTCGGCGGCCACGCCGCGGCCAAGCGCGCGCGACGAGGGGATGACCGATCCCACCGAGCGTGGCGAGCGAAGATACTGTCGAAAGAACAGCTCGCCCTCTTTCGAGAGATCGGTTTGCTGCATTATCGGCTCCCACGTCGCGGGCCGGCCCGTCGGCCGCCCGCCCCTCTTGAGTTCCAGCCGTCGCCCGGCCCGGCAACGGCGGCGGACCATAGCGACAGGACGGCGCGAACGCAAAAGCCCTGGCGCCGCTCCCGCACTTTTCGGCTAGCTAGGTATCAAGACTCCTCGGCACAAGTTCCGCCAGCGTCCTAACCGCCACGGTCAGCACGGCGAGATCGGGCTCGGGCATCTGCCGCAGCTCCTCGAGCAGGGCGCGGTAGCGCACGACCGGTGGGACCTCGTGCGCAAGCCAGGCCTCGGCGCTCGATTCGGTGGCGGACGGGTCGCCGCCCTTCACGCCGCTGGCGATCGCCGCCTGCGTAAGTGCCCGCAAATGCGAGGAGAGATCGTCCTCGAGCCCGGTCAGGGCCAGCCTGTCCCACCGGCTACGCCGGGGTGCTGTGCGCAGCTGCCGGCGCAGCCAGGGCAGGTCGAGCGCACCGTCGAGCGCAAAGTAGACACGCGCGACCCCCAGCAGGCCGGCCTCATCCGCGCCGGCCGGTGCCGTGCGCACTATGTCGCAGGCGGCCAGGAGCAATGGGAGGTTGGCGATCTGGCGCGCCACGGCCGGATCTCCTCCGGCGTTCTCGATCTCGGCGCGGAACCCCTCGATCTCGGAGGCGTGCCGGTCGCCGATCACCAAGGCCATCCCGCCCATGACCGTCTCGATGGCCGGCCGGAACCTCGCCACCGTCTCACGCATCCGGAACGGCCGGCCGCCCTGGGCGATGAACCAGCGCGTGCCGCGGACCGCGACATCGCGCACGGCCACGAAGAGGCGGGTCTGCAGGGCACCCGCAACGCTGGTCGGCAGATTCTCGATCGCCGCCCAGGCCCGCAGCAGGCCGAACGAGTCGCGAACCGTGGCGTAGGCGAGCAGCACCTCGTCGAGCGAGGCACCGGTCTCGCCCTGCAGCTCGGACACGAACACCGCCAGGCCACGGTTGACTACGCTGTTCGCGATCCAGGTCGCGGTGATCTCGCGGCGCAGGCGGTGGTTCTCGATCACCCCGGCATAGCGACGCCGAAGCGGGCGCGGGAAGTATTTGAGGAGGTCGGCCGTGAGATAGGCGCGGTCCGGCAGCTCGGTGCGCAGCACGTCCTCGTAGAGCGTCATCTTGGCGTAGGAGAGCAGCACGGCGAGCTCCGGACGGGTCAGCCCCTGTCCGGCCTTGCGGCGCTCGGTCATCTCCCGGTCGCTTGGCAGGTTCTCGACCTCGCGATCCAGCCGGCCCTGCCGCTCGAGCGTGCGTATCAGCCGCAGCTGGGCATCGAGCAGCTCGGACCCGAGCGCCTCACTCATGCTCAGCGCCAGGTTCTGCAGCACATTGTCGCGCAGCACGAGCTCGCCGACCTCGTCGGTCATGGACGCCAGCAGCTCGTCCCGCTGCTTTAGCGTCAGCTCGCCGGCGTCCATCACCGCACGCAGCAGGATCTTGATGTTGACCTCGTGGTCCGAGCAGTCGACGCCGGCCGAGTTGTCGATGAAGTCGGTGTTGATCCGGCCCCCGTTCAGCGCGAACTCGACCCGGCCCTTCTGCGTGCAGCCGAGATTGCCGCCCTCGCCGACCACGCGGCAGCGCAGGTCGCGGCCGTCGACCCGGATCCCGTCGTTGAGCCGGTCCTGAGCCTCGGCCTGGCTTTCCGTGCTGGCCTTGACGTAGGTGCCGATGCCCCCGTTCCAGAACAGGTCGACCGGCGCCTTAAGGATGGCATGCATCAGTTCCGCCGGGCTCATGCTCTCGGCCTCGATCCCGAGGACCGCGCGCGCCTCTGGCGAGATCGGCACCGTCTTGGCGCTGCGCGGCCACACGCCGCCGCCTGTGCTGATCAGCGCCTGGTCGTAGTCGTCCCAGCTCGAGCGTGGCAGCGCGAACAGGCGGGCCCGCTCGGCGAAGGAGCGGGCGGAGTCGGGATCGGGGTCGAGGAAGATGTGCCGGTGGTCGAAGGCGGCGACCAGACGGATATGCTCGGAGAGCAGCATGCCGTTGCCGAACACGTCGCCCGACATGTCGCCGATGCCGATGACCGTGAACGGCTGCGTCTGGGTGTCGAGGCCGAGCTCACGGAAGTGCCGCTTCACCGACTCCCAGGCACCCTTGGCCGTGATGCCCATCTTCTTGTGGTCGTAGCCTGCCGAGCCACCGGAGGCGAAGGCGTCGTCGAGCCAGAAGCCGTACTCGCGGCTGACGCTGTTGGCGTAGTCCGAGAACGTCGCCGTGCCCTTGTCGGCGGCGACCACGAGATAGGGATCGTCGCCGTCATAGCGAACCACCTCGCGCGGCGGCACCACGCCTTCGGCCGTCAGATTGTCGGTGATGTCGAGCAGACCGCGCAGGAAGACCTTGTAGCAGCGCACGCCCTCTTCCATGAACGCCGCCCGATCGCTGGCCGGCGGCGGGCGCTTGAGCACGAAGCCGCCCTTGGCGCCCACCGGCACGATGACGGCGTTCTTGACCATCTGCGCCTTCATCAGGCCGAGGACCTCGGTGCGGAAGTCCTCGCGCCGATCGGACCAGCGCAGCCCGCCACGCGCGACTTTGCCACCACGCAGATGCACGCCTTCGACATAGGGCGAGTAGACGAAGATCTCGAACGCCGGCCGTGGCGCCGGCAGGCCCGGGATCTGCGCCGGGTCGAATTTGTAGGAGACGTAGTCCTTGAGGTCGCCGGCAGCGTCCTTCTGCCAGGCATTGGTGCGCAGGGTCGCCTTGATCAGCTCGAGATAGCGGCGAAGGATGCGGTCCTGGTCGAGGCTCGCGACCTGGTTCAGGGCATCCAGGATGCGATCCTCGATCCCGGCCTGGAGCTCCAGGCTGCGCTCGCCGTCGGTCGGGGCGAACCGGACATCGAACAGGAGCGCCAGGTCGCGCGCCAGCCCCGCATTGGCGCCGAGCGTCTGCTCCACATAGGTCTGGCTGAACGGCGTGCCGATCTGCAGCATGTAGCGGCAGTAGGAGCGAATGGTCACGATCTGGCGCGGGCTCAGACCGGCAGCGAGGACCAGACGGTTGAAACCGTCATTCTCGATCCGCCCGGACCACACGCCGGAAAACAGCTGCTGGAAGCTCTCGCGGACGTCGTCGACCTCCACGGTGCCGCCGACCGTCGGCTCGAGACAGAAATCGTGCAGCCAGTGGCGGTGGCCGTCGTGATCGTCGATCTGCGACGGGTCCTCGCTCATCACCCTCAGACCCATGTTCTCGAGCACGGGGAGGGCATCGGAGAGCTGGATCTGCTGGTCGCGCCGGATCAGCTTGAAGCGCAGCACCGTCGCCTCGTCCTCGAGGCGGCGGTAGAGCGTCATCGCAAGGTCGCCCTCCTTGCCGCGGGACAGCCGGTCGATGCTCTGGATGTCGGGAACTGCCGCCCGCGCCTCGATCCGCTCGCGGTAGGAATAGGGGAAGCCGGCGGCATACTGATCGAAGAGGCGGTTGCCCTGCTCCTCGCCGAGAGAATCCAGCAGGGCGTCGCGCAGCCGGTCCGACCAGCTCCGCGACAGATCCAGAAGCCGCTCCTCGAGCTCGCCCCGATCCAGCTCGGCCGGGCCACCGTGCGGCGTGTGGAGAATGAACAGCAGACGCGCGAGCTTGGAGTCGGACAGCTGCGCCTGGAACTCGCTCTCGGTAGCACCGGTCGCCTCGCGCAGGAGGCTCACCATGCGCTCGCGCATCGCGGTGTTGTAGCGATCGCGCGGGACGAACACCAAGCAGGAGACGAAGCGGTTGAAGGGGTCGCGGCGCACGAACAGCCGCAGCCGCGGACGGTCCTCGAGCTGGAGGACGCCCATGGCGATGCCGAACAGCTCGTCCTCCGGCGTCTGGAGCAGCTCGTCGCGTGGATAGGTCTCCAGAATGTGCTGCAGCGCCTTGCCGGCGTGCCCCGTCGGCGGGAAGCCGGCCCGCGCGATGATCCGCTCGCACTTGCGGTCGATGAGCGGGATATGGCTCGGGCTCATGCTGTAGGCGGCCGAGGTGAGCAGCCCGAGGAAGCGGTGCTCCCGATCACCTTGCCGTCCGGCGCGAACCGCTTGACGCCGATGAAGTCGAATAGGTGCCGCGGTGGACCGTGCTCCAGGTGTTCGCCTTGGTGATCGTCAGCAGCGGCATGGGCTCGCGCGCCCTGGCCCTGGCCTCGGCCGGCAGCGCCGCGAAGCTCTGCGACAGGCCGCCATCGTCCTTGTCGCGCAGAATGCCGAGGCTGGCCCCCTTCACGCGCCGCAATCCGGTTCCCTGCGCGCCCTCCTCGAGCAGGTAGCTGCAATGGCCGAGCAGCGTGAAGTTGCCGGCCTCGATCCACGCAAGAAACGCCTCGGCCTCCCACCTCTCCTCCGCCTGCACCGGCACGGCCGGGGACTTGAGCTCCTGCAGGACCTCGCCGATCCGGGCGCGCATGGCGGGCCAATCCTCGACCGCGTTGCGCACGTCGCCCAGGATACGCCGGAGGTCGGCCTCGAGCTTGTCCAGCACCTCCGGTCGCGACTGCCGGTCCACCTCCAGCAGCATGAAGCTCTCGCGACGCCCATCGGGCACCTGCTGGGCCGTTCCGACCGCCTCGAGCGCGCCCGCTTCGTCCCGGCGGACCGAGAGGACGGGGTGAATCACCAGATGAATGCCGAGCCCGTGGCGCCCGACCTCGGCCGAGACGCTGTCGACGAGGAAGGGCATGTCGTCGTTGACGATCTCGACCACGGTGTGGGTCGATTGCCAGCCATGCTGCTCCAGCCGCGGGTTGTAGACCCGGGCTACCTCGCCTGGCTGGCGCATCTGCGCCGACCGGGCTGCGCCAGCGCCGCACCATAGAGGTCCAGCAGATCGCGCTCGGCCAGATCCTCGGGCGCCACGTCGCGGAAGTAGGCCCGCACGAATTGCTGCGCACGCGCGGAATCGGCGCCCTTGAGACGGGCGCCCAGCTGCTCGACCAGAGAGTCTATGATCTCGGATTTGCGTCTGTCGCTGGTGAGCAGCATCGATGCCCCCTGATCTTGTATCGGCCCGTGACCGGAGTATCACCACCGCACCCATGGCGGAACCTAGAGCGTACGCCAAGAGGCGTTCGGACGCGCGGCGGAGATGCGGATGACGGTGCTCGCCAACGAGCGGACCGCCTATCACAACGGAACCTACCTGCCCGAAAGCAGGGTCCTGCTGTCGTTCCGCGACCGCGGGCTGCTCTATGGTGACGGCGTCTTCGACACCACGCGCACCTTCGGCCACCGCCTGTTTCGGCTCGAGGAGCATGTGGAGCGCCTTTATCGCTCGCTGCGCTACGTCCGCATCGATCCGGGGCTTTCGCCGGCGGAGATGTGCGCCGTCACCGAGGAGGTGCTCGCGCACAACCTCAATTTGCTCGACCCGGCGGACGACTATTGGGTGTCGCAGCGCGTCACGCGCGGTGTCGCCACGGTGGACCGCGAGACGACCGCGCCGTCGGGCCCGACGGTGATCGTGGAATGCACGCCACTGCCGCTGCGCGAGCGGGCGACCCTCTATCGGGACGGCATCCGGGTCGTCGTTCCCGCCCGCCGGCGGACGCCGCCGGAAGCGCTGTCGCCCCAGGCCAAGACCAGCAACTATCTCAACATGATCGTGGCGGACCATGAGGTCGCGTCGGTGGCTCCGGGGGCCTGGGCCGTCCTCCTGGACATGGCGGGCAATCTGGCCGAAGGCCGCGGCAGCAATATGTTCCTGGTCAAGGACCGTGGCCTCCTCACCCCGACCACGCGTGGCGTGCTGGCGGGCGTCAGCCGGCAGACCGTGATCGAGATCGCGGCCGAGCTCGAGATCCCTTGCCGCGAGGCCGACCTGCAGCTGTTCGACGCCTACACCGCCGACGAGGCGTTCCTGACCTCAACCAGCCTGTGCATCTGCCCGGTGCGCAGCATCAACGGGATCCGCCTCGGCGGCGAAGATCCGTTCGGACCGGTGACGCAGCGGCTGATCCGGCGCTATAGTGAGCGCGTCGACTGCGACTTCGTCGACCAATACAGGCGGCATCTCCCGCGGGGTGAAAGCATGGCGTCGTGATCGGACAGAGGCGGCGGCGTGTGGTCGAGGCGGAAAACGGAATGACGGCAGAATGAGCGAGACCGAGGCTCCCGCCTTCACGGGTGGGCGCAATGTGGCGATCAAGGTCCCGGAACACGCGTTCGAGGCTACCGTCGCCTTCTATCGCGACACCCTGGCACTCACCATGGTCTACGACGCAGTCGGCACGAAGGCGTTCGAGTTCGGCCCGCTGCGACTGTGGATCGACCGGATGCCGCATCTGGCCCAGGGCGAGATGTGGCTGGAGCTGCTGGCCTCGAACACCACCGCTGCGGCGGCGCACTTGGTCGGCAACGGCGTCGTCCGCTGCGATGAGGTCGAGAAGCTGCCGCCGGATTTGGACGGATTCTGGATCGCGATCCCGCCGGGATCGTGCATCTCGTCTGCTCGCCGGAAGCGGACGCCGAAGCCGAGGCGACGGGCACGCCGCCCCACGAGTGAGCCTCATCCGCCGGTCTTCGCCCGACAACGGGCGCAAAGGCCCGACAGCTCGACCGTGGCCGTCTCCACCTCGAACTGGACGCGCGACACAGCGGGTCAGGGCGTCGGCAAGTTCCTCGTCACGGATCTCGCAGCGTCGCCGCAGTCGCGGCAGATGAAGAAATAGGCGGCGTGCGGCCGGCCGGCTGCTGGGCCAGCCGGCGCGTTGAGCTGGTCGTGGATCGGCTACAAGCCAGGAAGTCGAGCGCGCGATGATCGTCGACGACGCGACCCGCGCGATTCGGCCAGACGCTCCATCAGCTGGTAGGCGCCGATCGGCGCATGACTGCGCCAAACGAGCTCCAGCACCTGCTCGCGCAGCGGCGTCAGGCGTGCCCCGCGCCGGGCACACAGATCGTGCGCACGGCTCACCGCAGTCTGTACGCACCGCCCATGGTCGTGGCGCTCGGACGGGAAAGGATCGCTGACGGTCGCGGCGTGCATGGCGGAGACTTAGCAGAGCGGGGGACAGGCGGTCGAGCGTCCCGCAGAAAAGCGCCCGGACCAATGGGTCCGGGCGAGAAGTCGAGGAACTGGGAGGCGCTATGGTGATAGCGCTTACGCAGCCGGCCAGCCGTGATATTGGTCACATTCCGACCACTTTCTCGTGCGCCAACTCCTCCACACGGTTGAACCCAGCGCGTTCTTGCGCTGAAATCCAACCGCCTCAGCGCGTCGGCTCCTTCCGGCGCGAATAACCATGCGAGCCGCGGACATGTGCGCCGAACGGGCCCATCAGCTCGCCGCGATCGATCTCTTCCAAGGGCTGACACCCGGGGAGCTGGCTGAAGTCGACCGCTGCATCCGAGTACGGCAGTTCCGACCGCAGCAGATCGTGGTCGAGTATCTCGCCGATTCCCACGATGTATTCCTCGTGCTCAGCGGCCAGCTGAAGGTCACCTACTATGCGGAATCCGGGCGCGAGATCGATTTCCGCGATCTGCACCCGGGGCAGAGCTTCGGCGAGCTCTCGGCCATCGACGGCCAGCCCCGCTCGGCCAGCGTCATCGCGCAGAAGGACTCGACCGTCGGGGTGATGACCGCGCCGGACTTCATCACTGCGCTGCGGACCCATCCCGCCATGGCGATGGCGACGCTGTGCAAGCTGACCATCCTGGTCCGCTCGCTGTCGGAGCGCGTCCAGGAGCAGGCGGAACGGGTGGAGGTGCGGATCTGCCACGAGCTGCTGCGCATGGCGCGCGGTAGCATGATCAACCACACCGTCGCGCGGCTGGCGCCGCCGCCCAAACACCTTGCCATCGCCAATCGGGTCAACACCCATCGCGAGGCGGTGACGCGCCTGCTGGCCAAGCTCAAGGAGCAGGGCATCACCCAGCGTGGCCGCGGCGAGCTCCTGATCAAGGACGTCGCGGCGCTGCCGGGCGGATGCGCCGGCGACTTCGGCTCGTAACGGCCGCGTGAGCGGAGCGTGGGGAGCGGCGAGCCCAGCTCTTGGGCGGAGCTCACCGCGCCGGAGTGACCCGCATGGATCGTCGACAGCTGCTGGGCCTGCCCGTCGCGGGCGCCACGTTGGGCCTGCTCACCGTCGGCCGGGCGGGCGGTTCCACGGACCGGGAACGGTGGCGCCTACCGTCTGCGTCAGGTCGTCGGCGGCCTCGAGCACCCATGGTCGCTGGCGTTCCTGCCCGACGGCCGGGCCCTGGTCACCGAGCGCGAGGGGCGACTGCAGGTCATCGAGAACGGCCGGCTGGGCGAGCGCCCGGTGGCGGGCGTTCCGGAGGTGGTCGCGAGCGGCCAGGGTGGCCTTCTGGACATCGCCCTGGACCCGGCGTTCGCCGACAATGGCATCCTCTATCTCAGCTACGCCGGCGCGACACCGGAGGGGGCCGCCACTCACGTGCTCCGGGCCCGTCTCGACGGCGACCGGCTGGTCGACGGCCGTGTGATCCTGGTCGGCGGCGCGAGCCCCACGGGTCGCCATTTCGGATCGCGCCTCGCCTTCGACGAGCAGGGGCTGCTCTATGTCAGCCTCGGCGACCGCGGCGAGATGGCGCTCGCGCAGCGGCTCGACGATCTGGTCGGCAAGATCGTGCGCATCACGTCCGATGGCGCAGCACCCCCCGACAATCCGTTCGTCGGGCGGACCGATGCACGTCCGGAGATCTACGCTTTCGGCGTGCGCAATCCCCAGGGCCTGGCCCGCAACCCCTGGACCGGCGCGATCTGGGAGCAGGAGCACGGTCCGCGCGGCGGCGACGAGGTCAACATTGTCCGCTCCGGCGCCAACTATGGCTGGCCGGTGGTGACGCACGGGGTCGATTACAGCTTGCTGCCCATCGGCGAGGGGACGGAGAAGCCGGGCCTGGAGCCGCCCCGCCATGTCTGGGTGCCGTCGATCGCGCCCTCCGGGATGGCGTTCTACGACGCGGCCGCATTCCCGACTGGCGTGGCAGTCTCTTCGTCGGGGCGCTCAAGGACGAGCTCCTGGTGCGCCTCGAGCTTGCGGGCGAAACAGTCGTGCGCGAGGAACGGCTGCTCGAAGGTGAGATCGGCCGGATCCGCGATGTCCGGGTGGGGCCGGACGGGCTGATCTATCTTCTGAACGACGAGAGCAAGGGCGGGGTATGGCGGCTGGAGCCGACAAGGGCGAGCTGACCCGCGTACCGAGCGTCTGGGCGCTGCTGGGCCAGAAGCCGGGCGACAACGGCCAGGTGCTGGCGTTGGCCGAGGCAGTGGGCTGGCCATTCGAGACGCGCCAGCTCGCCTTCCGGCGCAGCGAGCTGCTGGCCAACCGGCTGCTCGGCGTCACTCTGCTGGGCCTCGACCCTGCTCGCTCCGATCCCCTGCACCCGCCATGGCCCGAGCTAATCGTCACGGCCGGTCGCCGCAACGAGCCGGTGGCGCGCTGGATCCAGCGCGAGGCGGGCGGGCACGCGCGCCGTCTCGTCCATGTCGGCCGGCCCTGGGCACCGATCGAGGCGTTCGACCTCATCGTCACGACGCCGCAATACGCCCTGCCCCGGCATCCGCGCATCCTCCATACCGAGGCGCCGATGCACCGGGTGAGCGCGTCCGCGCTCGCCAAGGCTGCTGAGCGCTGGCGGGACGAGCTCGCGGCCCTGCCGCACCCGCAGATCGCCGTCCTGCTCGGCGGCCATGTCGGCCCGTGGACCTTCACCGCCGACAAGGGCCGCGCGCTCGGGGCTCAGGTCGACGGTATGGCGCGTGAGCTGCACGGCTCGCTGCTCGTCTCGACCAGCGCCCGCACCCCCGCCGAGACGGTAGAGGCGTTCCTCGGCGCGCTGTCGGCGCCGCACACGCTCTATCGCTGGCGCGCGGGCGATCCCGACAATCCCTATCTCGGCTATCTGGCGCTCGCCGACCGCATCGTGGTCACGAGCGACAGCATGTCGATGCTCACCGAGGCCACCAGCACCGGGAAGCCGGTCTTCGTGTTCGATCTCGCCGACCCGCCCGGCGAGGGCAGGCTCACCGGACGGGCGGCCCTGTTCCATCTCGGGCGCGCCCTGGGGCCGCGGCAACTGCGCCGCGATGTCACGGCCATCCACCGCGCGCATCTGGACGCGGGCCGGGCCGTGCCGTTGGGCCGAGTGTGGCCGGCGGGGGCTGGAGCACGACCGCTCGGCGACACGCAGGCCGCAGCCGCGCGGGTGCGCGCCCTCTTTCCCGACCTCACCAGCCGACCCGCCGCTGCCGGCCCCGTGGTGACATGAGTCGAGCCGACGCTCAGACCTTGGCCGCCTGGTACAGCATCAGTTACGCTGATCAATGCTCATAGAGAGCAGGCCTTCAGCTAGAAGTAACACAAAAAATATTAATCGGTCTATATCAGTTCATATCAAGAATAGATTCGTGAAATAGATGTCATCAAGTGTCTATTATTTCATAGATTGCTCAATGATCGGGCATGACCTCGAAGCACATCTGGCTATGTCGATCCTATCCATCTGTGATTGGTTATGCATAGATGATTTCTCTCACTGTGCTCCAGCAGTCGCTGCGCAGATCCTGTCCTCGACGGCAAGCGCGCGGCACGGCGCGGGTTGGCGACGGCCGCTTGCCGCGTAGCCGGAAGCCCTGTCCATTGGCGCCGCCAGCGCGCCAGGAGTGCACACGCGATGCCGCAACCGCCGACGACCGTCATCTTCGATCTGGGTGGCGTCCTGATCGACTGGGATCCGCGCTACCTCTACCGGAGCCTGTTCGCCGACGAGGCGGCGATGGAGCGCTTCCTCGCCGAGATCTGCTCGCCCGAATGGAACCTGTCGCTCGACAGCGGCCGTAGCTTCGCCGAGGCGGTGGCCGAGCTCAGCGGCCGTCATCCGCGTGAGCGGGCGCGGATCCAGGCCTATCACGAGCGGTGGATCGAGATGATCGCGGGCCCGATCCCGGAGACCGTGGCGGTCCTCGAGGAGCTCCACGCGCGCGAGGTGCCGCTGTGGGCCCTGACCAACTGGTCGGCTGAGACCTTCCGCTTAGTCCGTCACGATCCAGCCTACGGCTTTCTGAACCGGTTCCGGCAAATCTTCGTCTCAGGCGAGCTGCGCATGGTCAAGCCGGATCCGGCGATCTACCGCCATGTCCTGACCGAGATCGGCGCGCCCGCCCAATCCTGTCTGTTCATCGACGACTCGCCCAAGAATGTGGCAGCCGCCCTGGCGCTCGGCCTGCACGGGCATCGCTTCGTCGAAGCATCCGCGCTGCGCACGGAGCTGGCACGAGCCGGCCTGCTCCCGGCGGCCTGATGCCGATGCGGCGTCTGCTCACACGCGCTGCCCTCGGCAGCGGTGCCCTACTTCTGCTCGCGGTCGCCGCGGCCGTCTGGCTGGCCCGCGCCTCCCTGCCCGACTATTCGGGCGAGCTCGCCATCGCGGGTCTGAGCGGGCCCGCCACGATCGCGCTGGGCGAGACGGCCCTGCCGATCGACCGGTTCATGCGTACGCTCGGGCTGCACGCAAGGGCGGAAGCGGAGGCGGCCGCGCTGGACCCGGACACGTTGCGGCTGCTCGCGGCCTACGCAGACGGCGTGAACGCCGCCATCGACCGATTTGGTCTGGCGCTGCCGCCGGAGTTCCTCCTGCTGCGGCATCGGCCGGCCCCCTGGCGGCCGGCGGATTCCGTGCAGCTCGCGAAGCTCATGGCGCTCGATCTATCCTCGAACTTCCGCGAGGAGCTGCTGCGGGCCCGGCTGGCGTCGCGACTGCGCCCCGATCAGATTGCCGATCTCTGGCCCGACGGGCCCCAGGACGGTCCCGTCACTCTGGCCCATCTGACCGGCCTGCCGCTCGATCGCCTAGCCGCCTTGCTGCCCGAAGCGGCACCACCCGGCATCGGCTCCAATGTCTGGGTTGCCGACGGCACCCGGACCGCGAGCGGCCTACCCCTGCTCGCGAACGACCCGCATCTCTCGCTCCAGCTCCCGGGGCATTGGTATCTCGCCCATCTCGAGGCACCCGGCCTCGGCGTGATCGGTGCCACCTTGCCCGGCCTGCCCTTCGTCGTCCTGGGCCGCAATCGCGACTTGGCCTGGGGCTTCACCAACACCGGCTCCGACACGCAGGACCTGTTCGTCGAGCGGATCGATCCCACCGACCCGGCGCGCTACCTGACACCCGAGGGCAGCGCGCCGTTCGTGCGACGGGAGGAGACCATCCTCGTCCGCGGTGCCGAGCCGGTGCGTCTTGTGGTCCGCGAGACACGGCACGGCCCGGTGATCTCCGATCTTGCTTCCACCACCGCGGCAGCAGTCGGCACGGAGCAGGTACTGGCGCTTGCCTGGACCCAGTTGCAGGGCGATCCCCACAACACCACCATCGTCTCCGGCTTCGCGCTCGCACGCGCCACCGATGCGACAAGCTTCGTCGCCGCGGCCGAGCTCTACCAAGGCGCCCAGCAGAACATGGCGTTCGCCACTCGGGACGGCACGATCGGCATGGTCAGCCCCGGCCTCGTTCCGATCCGCCGCAATGGCGACGGTCAAAGCCCCGTACCGGGCTGGACCGGCTATTACGACTGGACCGGCACCATCCCTGTGGCCGCCCTGCCCCACTCGACCGGGCCATCAGGCGGCCTCCTGGTCAATGCCAACAATCGTCTCGTCGGCCCGGACTATCCCTATCTGCTCACGGCGCGCTGGGAGGCACCCTTCCGGGCACAGCGGATCGGGACCCTGCTCGCCGCGCCGGGAGCCTATGACAGCGATCGATTCGCCACGGTGCAGCTGGACGTCACCTCGGGGCTCGCGGCCGAGTTCCTGGCCTTCCTGCCGAATCCCGCCGCAGTGGCCCCAGAGCATCGGCCTGCGTTGGCCGCACTGGCTGCCTGGGACAAGGTCGCCGCTGCGGACCGCCCCGAGCCGCTGCTGTTTGCCGCTTGGTATCGCGAGCTGGGTAGCGGCATCGCGGGCGACGAGCTCGGATCGGCCTGGGCAGAGATCCGCGACAAGGCAGGCTTCCTTCGGCGGGTGCTCGCCGGCTCCACAACGTGGTGCGATCGTCAGGGGACGGCCGAGGTCGAGAGCTGCACCGGGATCACCGCGGCGGCACTGGACGCGGCCATGACCAACCTTTCCGGCCGCTACGGCCCGGACTGGCGCCGGTGGCGATGGAGCGACGCCCATCCCGCGCTGCTGGCGCACCGCCCTTTCGATCAGGTGCCGATGCTTCGCGGCTGGTTCAGCCGGCTGGTTGCCGTGGGTGGCGATGCGACCACCATCAACGTTGCCTCTCCGGGCGTCGCCAGGCCAGAGTTTCCCTTCGCCGCGGTCCACGCCGCTGGCTACCGCGCCATCTACGACCTCGCCCAGCCGGATCGCTCGCGTTGGATCGTGTCGACCGGCCAGTCGGGACAGCCTCTTTCGCCCTACTATGTCGACCAAGCCTCCCTGTGGGCCGAGGGCCGCTACCTGACGATGTCCATGGACCGTCGCGACTTCTCCTCGGGTGGCGTGGGCACGCTCTCGCTGCGGCCAGCCGGGCCGCCGTGACAACGCTCACTAGAATTGCTAGATTTTTTACCTCGGGGCGATGAGCGTAGCTCATATGGTTCCAGGTGCGTGAGGAGCGGTCATTGGCAGCGGGCTCGACACTCGGCCGCAGGTTGCGAGCGCTCCGGCTGGCGCTGGATATGAGCCAGGTCGAGCTCGCACGCCGCATCGGCCGACATCAGACCGCGATCGGACCCTATGAGCGGGACGAGTACGAGCCACCGCGCGAGGTGGTCGAGAAGCTGGCCCTGGTCCTGGAGACCAGCCCCGAATATCTGTACTTTGGCCGTAGCCCGACACAGATCGCGCTGTCCGTGGTCGGGCGCATCGGCCGCGCCGGCCTGCTCGAGCCGGCACCCGAAGCGATGCTTGAGCTGGTGCGTCTTCGCGATCAGCACATGCTCGGCTATCGCGTCCTCGACGACAGTATGGCGCCGGTGTTCAGGCCGGGTCAGATCGTCCTGGCGCTGGCGGCCGCCGAAGGCGAGCCCGAGGCAATCGTCGGGCGTGACGCGCTGATTGAGCTCGGCGACGGACGCACGTTTCTCCGCCGCCTGTTCCCCAGCGCCACCTCAGGCCGCTACGACCTAGCCGCCTACAATGCACCCCTTCTACCCATGGTCGGAGTGCGCGTGGTTCGATCCATCGTCGGTGTACTCTGGCCAGACGCGTTGCGCGATACTGACAGCCAGCGATCCCCTTAGGGCATATCCCTTACAGTTGATGAGAAATTCTAGATTTGCTGGAAGTTCAGGAATTGAGCGGTATTTTAGCTAATTATGGGTGATCGGGGGTGGTCGCGTAGCCTCGAGCCGGCGCGATCCCGAGGGAGTGGTGACGCGTGAATCAGCTGGCCAATAGCAACAAGCCTGCCGGCAGGACCGGTGGCGGGCGGAGTCGGGCGCTCGACGTCGACCATTATGTCAGCCTACGCATCCGCCAGCGGCGCATCATGCTAGGCCTGACCCAGCAGCAGATGGCCGAGCTGATCGGCGTGACCTACCAGCAGGCCCACAAGTACGAGACCGGGATCAACCGGATCTCGGCTGGGCGCCTCTACCAGATCGCACAGGCTCTGGGCGTCGAGATCAGCTACTTCTTCGAGGACGTCGAGCCGGACCGGAAGGGCAAGCCGAAGGCGTCCGAGCTGATGCCGCAGCAGCGGATGCTGCTCGAGCTGGCCCGCAATTTCGCGGGAATCAACAATCGCAAGCATCAGGACGCCTTGTGCAACCTGGCACGCGTCCTCGCGAACGGGGAAACCCCGGAATAGGCGGCTGCGCCGCTACCTGTCGGCCTGCCGCATCCTGCGTGCCGTCTCGATGATGCGCAGCGTCTCGCTCCACAGTCCGAGCCCAGCGAGTTCGCTCGGCCCGAACCAACTTGCGTCGGCAGCATCATCGCCGGGCACCGGCTCACCGTCGGGTGCCTCGGCAGTGTAGTCCAGCAGCGTATAGTGATAGCGCACGCCGCCTTCCGGATCGCGCTCGATCAGATCGACGGTAGCGAGGAAGCTCAAGCTGCGGAGCTCCAAGCCCGTCTCCTCGCGCACCTCGCGCCGAATCGCCTCTTCCAGCGTCTCGCCGACGTGCTGAGCGCCGCCGGGAAGCGACCATTGCCCGAGACGTGGCGGCCGGCCCCGCTGAATCAGAAGAACGCGCTCGCCACGCCACACGACGGCGCCGACGCCGACCACCGGTCGCTCCGGATACTCCCTGCGCATGCTCCGTCCTAACCGATCAGCACGAGGACACCCGATGCCTCGTGCACCGAGCCGTCGAAAATCTCGGCGTCCGTCACCACGCCAGCCAGCGGAACGCGACCGAGTTCCCCGCGCAGGATCTCCAGCTCGTCGACGCCGGGGCCGAACAGGCCGCGCCCGCGATGCCGGGAGGCGAAGTAGAGCGCGGCCGCCGGCGGATGCCCGCGCAGTCGTGCCCGCAGCGTGCCGGCGAGATCGCGCAGGCGGGCCAGCGATCCTGCGGGATCCGGCCGCATAAGGCGGAGCTCGGTCCCCAGCCGGCCGCCCTCGACACGCAGCGCGCCGCGCGGCTCGTCGATCTCGGCGATCCGGCGCATCCGCATGACCTCCTGACCAAGCCCGCCTGTGCGCTCCGACACCCACAACTCGGGAGCGAATCGGCGGCCCGAATGACGGAACAGATCGCCGAGCTCGTCGGTCATCACCGCCAGGGCGGGTCTGCCGTCCAGCGTCAGGATCTCCCCGTCCACGGCGCTCGTGACCCGGTGCGGTGGCCCGATCGGCGAGCCCGCCGTCGCGAGCCCGGCAACGGCGACCTGATCGCCAGCGAGGTCCAGACAGGCGGCACTGCCGGCAAGGACGCCGTCCGCAATCTGCACGAGCTGCCGGGTGCCGGCGGCGAGCCCTCCGGCCATGCTCGCCGCGCTCGACGTGCCGAGCTCGGCGAGTAAGGCCCTCGGTCCATCCGCATCGAGTTCGCCGTGCGCGACGAGCAGGCCGGTCCTGCCGGCGACGCCGGGCCCGGATCGAACCCGAAAACCGGCCGGGGGCAGCGACAGGACGAGGACGCTGAGCCCTTCGCCGCAGATGCCGCCCAGCACTGCGGTGCCGCAGGCGCCGAACCAGCTCGCGATTCCGGTCCGGGCGCGGAGCGCATGGATCACCTCGTCCGCGACCGGCGCCAGTGCCTCGCTCAGATAGACCACGCCCAGATTCGCATCCACGGGCAGCGGATCGAGCTGATCCAGGCACGCGCCCAGCACGCCGTGCCAGCTACGGCCGGCGGCAGCGACCGCCCGCGCCCGCGCAGAGATCTGGCTGCTCATCGAAGGGAAGCGCGCATCCGGCGATTGTTGCTTGACATTATCGCCCACAAGTTGAAATATGCTGATGCGCTTGGCCGCCTCGCGGCCGGCGTGCTCGACTGACGAGATGGGACCCGCTGAGGGGCTGTCCGAAAGGGCAGCCCCTCTTTGCGCCGACCGCCATTGACCAACCACTGGTTGATGCAGCGCCCTCGACATGCGACTGACGCTTGCGCCGCGGCCGGTTGTTTACTAGCTTTGTGTATCATATGGTTGCGGGCATCCGCATTGATTCGGCGGGGTCCAGCGTCGAGAGGCCGGATGGCGAGGATCGCCGTCGTCGATGATCGCGTCACCAACCGCAATATCCTGACACGCTTGGCCGCGTCGGTCGAGGAAGGGCTTGTGGTCGGCGCGTATGCCGGCCCGGTGGAGGCGCTGGCGGCATTCGACGGCGGAGCCGTGCCGGATCTGATCATCACCGACTTCAACATGCCCGACATGGACGGGGCGAGCTTCGTGCGCGCCCTGCGCAGCCGGGTGGCGCTCGTCGACGTGCCCGTCATCGTCATCACCGTCTACCAGGACCGTGAGTTCTGCTACCGGGCGCTCGAGGCCGGCGCCACGGACTTTCTGCTCAGCCCGGTCGATCATCTCGAGTTCCGGGCCCGCGCCCGCAATCTGCTGACCCTGCGGCGCCAGCAACTGCTCCTCGCCGAACGTGCGGCCGACCTGGAGCGGGAGCTCCATACCCGGCACGACGGCGGCGAGCAGGAGCTGCTCCAACGCGTGCTGGACGCGATGCCGGTGGCGGTCTCCGTCGTCGACGCGCAAGGTCGGCTCGAGCTCGCCAATGAAGCCTACTGGCAGGTGTTCGGGATCGAGCGCACCGAGGCCATCGGCGTGCCGCTGCTGGAGAGCCACGGCGAGGAGTATGCGCTCCAGAACGGAATCCTGGACGAGAAGGTGCTCCAGACCGGCGCGGCCATCACCACGCCGTACCACGATACGCTGAGCGGCGCCGGCGGCGCCCGCTGGCTGCTGGCAACCAAGGCGCCTTTGGGCTCCTCGATCGGGGGTGCGGGTCGAGTCCTCACCGTGGCGATGGACGTCACGGAGCTCCGTGCGGACGAGGCCGCCGCCTCGACAACACCGAACCTCGAGGACCCTCTCACCGGACTGCCGACGGCCGAGCAGTTTCGGGCGCGGTTCGAGCATGAGCTGGCCCGGGCGCAGCAGCAGCACGAGATGCTCGCGCTCCTGCATCTCGATCTCGACCGCTTCAAAGGGATCAACGATGCCTTCGGGAAGGAGTTCGGCTCCGAGCTGCTGCGGGAGGTGGCGCTGCGTCTTCGCGCGCGGCTGGACGCCGAGGGCCTGCTCGCGCGGGCGGAGAGCGACGAGTTCCTGATCCTGCAGACCGGCATCAAGCGGCCCGATGACGCCGGGGAGCTGACGCGGCGGCTGAGCGAGGCCTTCGCCTCCCCGTTCCTGATCCGCACCCGCGAGGTGCACCTCAGCGTCAGCGTCGGCATCACCGTCGCGCCCGCCGACGGCCGCACGGTCGAGACGCTGCTCAAGAACGCCGAGCTCGCCATGTACCGGGCGAAGAAGTCGGGGCGCGATGCCTACCGCTTCTTCGCGGCCGAGATGAACGTGGCCGCGCGGCGCGCCGTCACGCTCGAGCGCGAGCTCCGCCAGGCTTTGGCCGCCGAGCAGTTCGTCGTCCACTATCAGCCGCAGATCGAGCTGGCATCCGACCGGGTGGTCGGCGTCGAGGCGCTGGTACGCTGGAATCATCCCTATCGCGGCCTCGTTCGACCCGGCGAGTTCATCGGTCTCGCCGAGGATCTCGGCCTGATCGGGCCGCTGACGGCCTGGGTGCTGCGCAGCGCCTGCCGGCAGCAGCGGGAATGGCAGGAGCGGGGCATCGACGGCCTGCAGATGTCGGTCAACCTGTCACCGGTCCAGTTCCGCGAGCGCGGCGTCGAGCTTCTGATCGAGCGCGTCCTGGCCGAGAGCTCGCTCGAGGCGTCCTCGCTTGATCTCGAGCTGACCGAGAATGCGGTGATCGAGAACAGTCAGACCGCCATCCAGAGCCTGCGCTATCTCAACCAACTCGGTGTGAGCCTTTCGATCGATGATTTCGGCACGGGCTATTCCTCGCTCTCCTACATCAAACGGCTGCCCGTCCAGCGGCTCAAGATCGACCAGTCGTTCGTCCAAAACCTCGAGCACAGCATCAACGACGAGGTGATCGTCCGCGCGATCATCAACCTCGGCCACAGCCTCGGCCTCAGCGTGATTGCCGAAGGTGTCGAGACCGAGGGCCAGCTCATGCGTCTGCGCGCGTTCGGCTGTGATCAGGTGCAAGGCAATCTGATCAGTCCGCCCGTCAGCGCCGCCTATCTGGAGCAGCGTCTGCTCCAGATCGGTCCGGTGGTTCCCGCCACCGGCCGATGGCGGCCGCGGGCGCAAGCGCGCGGTTGAGGCTGGATCGGGGCGATGACCCCGCAAGGGCTGCGTCATCGCCTACGCGGCATCTGGCAGCAGCTCCAAGCGCGCGAGGATACCGAGCACGAGCAGGCGCTGATCCGCATCGTGGTCATCTGCGGCATGTACGCCTTCATGCTGCTCACGCCGCAGAACCCCGCCGACCGGCACGCGATCGTCCTCGCCAGCACCATCATCTTCCTGGTCGGCATGACCGGCTCGATCGTCGTGCTGGTCCACATCGTCCGGTTTCCGGCGATCAATCGGATGCGCCGGCTCGCGGCACTCCTGATCGACACCGCCGGCGCCAACGCGGCCCTGCTCGTTCTGGGGATGGCCGCCTCCGCCTTCTATCCCTTCCTGCTGTGGACGGTCCTGGGCCACGGCTTCCGCTATGGCCGCGAGCATCTGTGGGCCGCCGCGGTGATCTCCGCGGCGATGTTCGGCGCCGTCGTCTCGTTCAACGAGGAATGGCGCGCGATCCCGCTCCTGTCCTGGGCCCTGGTCGCATCGCTCCTGATCCTGCCCGCCTATTTCGCGGTTCTGCTCGGCAAGCTGACCAACGCGATCGCCCGCGCCGAGGAGGCCAACCGGGCCAAGAGCCACTTCCTCGCGACGATGAGCCACGAGCTGCGCACACCGCTCAACGCCATCATCGGCATGAGTGCTTTGCTCGAGAAGACCAAGCTGGATGCCGAGCAGCGCGACATGTCCGGGACGGTCCGGACCGCCGCGGCCAGCCTGCTGGGCCTCGTCGACCAGGTGCTCGACCTCGCCAAGATTGAGGAGCGCCGCTACGCCATCGAGGTCGAGCCGTTCGATCTCCACGACAGCCTGCTCCGCGTGCGGATGCTGCTCGGCCATCTCGCGGCGGCCAAGGGGCTGGGCCTGCGGCTGCATCTCGCACCGGGCATGCCCTATCGCCTGGTCGGCGGGGCGCGGCAGCTGCATCAGGCGCTGGTCAATCTGGTCGGCAACGCGATCAAATTCACGGATGTCGGTCACGTGCTGCTGCGGGTGGAGCCGGTGAGCCGAGGACCGCGCGAGATCAGGCTGCGGCTCGCCGTCGAGGACACTGGGATCGGCATGGCGCCGGACATGCAGGCGCGCCTGTTCGAGCGGTTCACCCGCAGCGACGACAGTATCCGGCGCGGCATCAGCGGCAGCGGCCTGGGGCTCAACATCACGCGCGAGCTGGTACAGCTCATGGGAGGCGCCGTGGGGATGACCAGCACACCCGGACAAGGCTCGACCTTCTGGATGGAGCTGCCATTTGAGACGCCGGCGGATGAGCCGTCCGAACCCGAGCCCCGACTTGGCGGCCGCGTGATCGTTCTGGGCGGCCGGGATCAGACCGCCCGACTGGCGGCCACGGTCGAGGATTTCGGGTGCGAGGTCCGCTGCGTCGCCACCGTCGAGTCCGCCGTCGAGCTGCTCAGCCATGCCGGCAGCCGCTCGGCCATTCTGGTCTCCAGCCGCGAGCCGCCGGTCGATCTCCGGGCGCTGGCGCGCAGCGTCGCGCAGGTGCAGGCGGTCGAGCCGATCGACCTGATCGGGATCGGCCTGTCTGCCATCGATCCCAGCCCGCCGACCTTGACCGATCTGCCGCACGATCCTTCGGTGCCGAGCCTGCGCGCCGCGCTGCGCGCCGCGCTGCGTTCGCTGCCGGCAAACTCGGACCTGGCGCCGGTCACGCCCGAGCCGGATGATGCCGCTCCGAGGCGCAGCCTCAAGATCCTCGCCGCCGAGGACAACCGCATCAATCAGAAGGTGATCCGTAAGCTGCTCGAGCAGGCCAGCCACCATGTCACGCTGGTGGCGACCGGCCAGGAGGCCGTCGAGGCTCTGGAGCAGGAGGAGTTCGACATCGTGCTGATGGATCTCAACATGCCCGAGCTGGGGGGCATCGAGGCCGTCAAGCTGCTTCGCTTCATGCACGATCCCACGGACCTGCCGCCGATCGTGGCGCTGAGCGCCGACGCCACCGCCGACACGCGCGAGGCCTGCCGCCAGGTCGGCTTCTCAGCCTATCTCACTAAGCCGATCGACACGCAGCTCCTGCTGCGCACGCTGGCCGAGCTGGCCGGCCCCGGCGAGATGGCGCCGACCAGGCCGCCACGGCCCGATTCCGTCGAGCCGACGATCGTGGCGCCGGAACCTGCCGGGTCGCCGCCGCCGGCAGGACCGGTCGACGAGCGGCGGCTGACGAGCCTTGCCGAGCTCGATCGCAACGACGGGTTCCTGACCGGACTGATCGATGACTTCATCGCCGATCTCGACCTGATCCTCGACCAGCTCGTCCGCGCCGCCGCCGAGGGTGATGCGCGGGCATTTCGCGACCGGGCCCATGCCCTGCGCAGCAGTGCCGCGCATGTGGGCGCCATGGCGCTCTTCGATCTCTGCCTCAGCTGGCGCGAGCTGGACGATCATGCGCTCCTGATGCGTGCCGGCGCCGAGATCGCCCGGCTGCGGCAGGAGGTGCGGCGTGCCAGCGTTGCGATGCTGGCGTTCAAGCAACGTTGGCTCGCTTGCGCCGAGGGAGAAGCGGACGCATCAGGTCGTCTCGCCGGCGGTCTGTAGCCCGCCCTCTCACGCCGCCGCCCGCCGGCGCTCCTGGTGACGTGCGAGGCAGTCCATGCGGCGCAGATCGGCCTCGCTCAGATCCAGGGCCAGATCCACCCAGACGTCGACGATGTCGATGAGTTCAGACCTGCTCAGGGGATCGCTGCGCCGGCGCACGCGCTTGAGTGCCAGATCGGTCGCGAAACGCGTCGAGCGCTCGGCTAGCAGGCCGCGCAGCGTCCGCTCGCCCTCGCCGGGCTCGCACACGACGTCGACCAGGCCCAAGGCATGGAGCTCGTCGGCACTGCGCGTACGGCCGTCCTCGATCAGCGTCCGCGCCATCTGCTCGCCGACCCGGCGCCGCAGCAGGCTGTAAGCGCCCATCCCCGGGAAGAGGTTGAACAGAATCTCGGGCAGCCCGAACTTCGCCGTCCGCTCGGCGACCACGAGATCCATGGCGAGCATCGCCTCGAATCCGCCGCCTATGGCATCGCCCTGAACGAGAGCCGCGGTCAGGATCGGCAGATCCATGGCGGAGTAGTTCTCATAGACACCGTCGATCGCGCCGTAGGCGTAGGCGCGGAGCGTCGCCTCGTCCTGCGCTCTGATGAGTCGGGTGAACGTCGCCAGGTCCCCACCCATGCACCAGGCGCCATTCGCCCGTGAGGCCCACACCAGATAGCGGAACGGCATCTCGTCCCGCTCGCGGCAGCCGAACTCCTCGCGCAACCAGCCTTGGAAGTGTCGCCCGTCAGCCATTAATCCGGGGGTGAAACAGGCGCGTTCCCGGTGGCGCATCCACGCCCAGAGAATGCCCGTCTCTGCCTCAAGACGGGTCGCAAGGTTTGGGTACTCCAGCTCCAGCGTATCCGTGCGAACCTTCGGCAGTTGTGCCGGCAGGTCCGCGCGAACCGCAAAGAAGCCAGGTCGATTGTCATTGTCGATCCGGCCAATGAGACTGCGAAGCTCACTGTAAGCGACGGCCATGTCAAGAACCTCCGTCCTTGGATGCTCGCACCGCAGTCGAACTGCTGAGGAGACGTCCGTTGATAGTTGATCTGGAGAAAGCTGCTCCCAGTTAACCAAGTTTAAGTTGGAGCGCAAGAGTTTTTTCGAAATTACATTTGCTGTTACTTTGCAGCAAAAAGTATTTATTGTTTTCTTACATTTTTATCGGTTGTTTTAGCCAATTCTCTTGCAATCGATAGGCGAAGTATCGCTACGCTTCAGCGGCGTAGATCGGGCAGTGGCAGGTCGCCAAGCCGAGCTAGAGGTCCGGTTAAGATAGGATGAGCTTAGTGAAGCTTGTCATAGAGCTGTCATAGCCATTGAAGTTGACAGATGGCGATGACGAGTATATTTATAGTAGAATCATTCCTGCGTCTATCTGTCGCAGGCGCAACCAGCCGATCAGTCCCTGGCTGTCAGACTACTCCGTGTCCTTGTCCGCGACTGCTCACGACCGGGGCGCAAGGGCGATCCATCGCCCGGCGCGGGCTCAGCGGCAGAGCGAGCAGATCGCGCCGCCCAGGCGGCAGCGCGGCCCGCCGGCTATGCGCCCTTGCGGCCCTCGCGCGGTAGGGAGGCGCGGCAGGCGAAGAGCAACAGGCCGACCAGCACGAGGTAGGAGGCAAGGACGAGCGGAGCGGCCGCCGCGGCCACGGCTGCAAGGGCCACCGCGATCGATGCGAGGACCCAGGGCCAGATGCTGTCTACCCGTCGCCAGAGGCCCACGGCCAGCAGCAGCATGGCGAGCCCCCCGCCGAGCTCGCCCAGCCTGCCCAGGACCGCGAGGGCGGACAAAGCGCTCCCGTCCTGGAGCGGCAAGGCGGCCGCGATGAGACCGAGACCGCCGCAGCCAACCAGGACCGCCGCAATGCGCGGCGTCGCCGGGCCGAGATCGACGCGGATGCAGCCGGCGACACCCAGAAGAACGGCGCGCCAGCGATGCAGCTCGCTGACCGCGAGCAGGAGGACGCCACAGAACAGGGGCAGCAGGTAATAGATAGCACGGAAGGCGAGAAGCGCGCCGATCAGCGGCAGGGTCTGCTCCTCACTGGGCTGAATGAGCAGCACGACCGCCGATTCGAACACGCCGAGGCTGCCGGGCACGTGACTGAGCAGGCCAACCACGATCGACGCCATGAAGATCGCCAGCACCTCAAGATAGTTCAGGCCGAGGTCGGCCGGCAGAAGCACGTAGAGGGCGGCGGCGACGGCAACCAGATCGGCCACGCCGAAGAAGATCTGGGTGAGAGTGGCACCGGCATTGGGCAGCACAAGCTCGCGGCCCCGCCATCGCAGCGGCCGGTGGAAGAACCCGCCCCAGATGACGTAGCCGGAGACCAGGAGGAGAGCTGCCGCCGCGGCCAGTCGCCAAGCGAGCGGGGGCAGGCCGGTCGCTTCCGCGAGCCGCCCAGGCTCGATCAGCATGACGGCGCCGGCCAGCGTGGCGACGCCGAGCGTGAACGTGGCCGTGAAGTACATCTGGACCTTGGCGACGTCGGCGATCCCGAGCCCCCGATCCGAGTAGAAGTGATAGCGCAGCGTCGCGCCGATCACGAACGCGAAGCCCGTGGAGTGTGCGACCGACTGCGTGGTGAACGACGCGAGGCACAGATGGCCAAAGGGCATGCGCTTGCCGACCAGCCCGAGCGCCGACCACTCGTAGCCGACCAGCGCCAGGAAGCTGAGCGCGGTGAAGGTAACCGCCAGCACGATCTGCCGGCCGGTCAGCGCGGCTATCTCTGCGTGCAGATCGGCGATCCCGTAGCGATGCAGCGCGCCGCGCAGGACCCAGACCGCGATGCCGAACATCGCGGCGCCGACGACATAGGGAACGATCCGCTGCGCCACCCCGCGCCACGCGCCTAAACCCTGGTGGCGTGCGGGAGGGGCAGACACACCAACTCCAACGGGCGCTCCGCCACGATCCGCGTCGCGCTGCACCCGCCCGATCCCCCCCTCAGCCAAACCTGCATGCCGATCCGCGTGGCGCGTCAGGTACCCGGTCAGGCGGCCGCGCGCAACCGCACGCTCCTTGCTGTCAAGAAGCCGCCCGAGCCCGCGGGTAACACGATCAGAACGACGAGTCGGGCCGGCAGAGAAACTCGGACTCCTCCGCGCTGCTCGGCCGGCCCAGGATCGCGTTCCGATGCGGGAACCGCCCGAAACGGACGATCACAGCGTGATGGCGCTCCGCCCAGTGCAGCTGGTCCCGGTCGTCGAGCCCGCGCATCAGGGCCAGACAGCGCTCCTGATCGGCGAGGCCCTCGCTGTGCTCGAACGGAAGATAGAAGAACAGCCGACGTTCCGCCGGCACCGTGCGGTCATGGCCCGCGGCGATCGCATTTGCCGCGACCCGGCGCGCCTCGGCGTCGCAGGCGAAAGCGCGCGGCGTGCCGCGCCAGATGTTGCGCGGGAACTGGTCGAGCAGCACGCAGAGCGCGAGCGATCCATCCGGCGTCGCAGCCCAGCCCGCGAGCTCCCCCGAGCACGCCGCTTCGACCAGTGCTGCGTAGCGGCGCGCGATCTCGGCGTCGAAGGCCGGATCGGTGTCAAACCAGCGCACCTCGTTGCCAGGCGCAAACCAGAAGGTGAGCACGTCGGCCGGGGATGGACGCCCTCGCCCGCCACCCTCCTCGCTGCTATGAGGGCCGTCCCCATCGACATCGGTGAGCATTGCATGATTCCTCGTTACAGCCGGCCCGAGATGGCGGCGATCTTCGCTCCAGAGACGCGGCTCGGCATCTGGCTCGATATCGAGCTCGCCGCCGCCGAGGCGATGGCCGCGATCGGCACCGTGCCGGCCGATGCGATCCAGGCACTGGCAGCGGCGATCGCCGCGAACCGGGAGCGCCTGATCGATCCGGCGCGGATCGAGGCGATCGAGGCGCAGACCCGGCACGACGTGATCGCCTTCCTCACCCATGTCGAGGAGGTCTGCGGCGCCGAGGCGCGGTTCCTGCATCTCGGCCTCACCTCGTCGGACCTGCTCGACACGTCCCTCGCGATCCAGCTCGAGCGCGCGGCCGACCTGATCCTGGTCGAGATCGACGCGGTCCTCGAAGCGCTCGAGCGTCGCGCCCTCGAGCACAAGCGGACGCCGACCGTCGGCCGCAGCCACGGCATCCATGCCGAGCCGACCAGCTTCGGCCTCAAGCTCGCGGGGCACTTCGCCGAGTTCAGCCGCGCCCGCCGCCGCATGGTCCAGGGGCGCCACGAGATCATGACCTGCGCCATCTCCGGTGCGGTCGGCACCTTCGCCAATGTCGACCCCAGGGTGGAGCAGATGGTGGCCCAGCGGTTCGGGCTCCGCCCCGAGCCCGTCTCGACCCAGGTCATCCCGCGCGACCGTCACGCCGCGTTCGTGGCCGCGCTGGCACTGCTGGCCGCCGCGATCGAGCGCTTGGCGACCGAGATCCGCCATCTGCAGCGGACCGAGGTCGGGGAAGCCGAGGAACCGTTCGCAGCCGGGCAGAAGGGCAGCTCGGCCATGCCCCACAAGCGCAACCCGGTGCTGTCCGAGAACCTGACCGGCATCGCGCGGATGATCCGGGCGACGATCGTGCCCGCGCTCGAGAACGTGGCGCTCTGGCACGAGCGCGACATCTCGCACAGCTCGGTCGAGCGGGTGATGCTGCCCGACGCCTGCATCCTGACCGACTTCGCCCTGCATCGGCTGGCACGACTGGTCGATGGGCTCGTCGTCTATCCCGAACGGATGCTGCGCAACCTGGAGGCCAGCCAGGGGCTCTACAGCTCGCAGCGGGTGATGCTGGCGCTGACCGAGAGCGGCCTCGCGCGCCAGCGCGCCTACGAGCTCGTGCAGCGCCACGCCATGGTCGCGTGGCGCGAGGGCAGGCCGCTCCTGGACCTGCTGCGCACCGATCCCGAGGTGACCGAGCGGCTGGGCGAGGCCAAGCTCACGGCGATGTTCGACCTCGATTACCACCTCGCGCAGGTCGACCACGTGTTCGAGCGGGTGTTCGGCGGCGCTGCCCACCCGGGCTGAGCGCCCTCATCCCGTCGCCCTTCCGGTGCGGTGCGTCGGCGTCGCGTTGCGCGGATCTTCCGGCCATGGATGCTTCGGGTAGCGGCCACGCAGCTCCTTGCGCACCGCTGGGTACGCATTGGCCCAGAAGCTCGCGAGGTCCTGGGTCACGGCCAGGGGCCGCTGCGCCGGCGACAGTAGATGCACCATCAGGGGAATCCGGCCGCCGTCGACGGCGGGGCTGTCGAGCAGGCCGAACAGCTCCTGCAGCTTGACCGCCAGAACCGGCGGATCGGCGGTGTAGTCGATCGGGTGCGTGCGGCCGCTCGGCACCGTGAAGCGCTCCGGCAGGCGGCGGGCGAGCTCGCGCTCGCGGCCGTGACCCAGACGGGCGCGGAGGATCGCGGCGAGATCGATCCGCGCGAGGTCGGCGAGCCGGCGCAGCCCGGCGAGGTACGGCGCGAGCCAGGTCTCGAGCTCGGCTGCGAGCGCCTCGTCGGAGAAGTCGGGCCAGGCATCGGGCTCGCTGCGTCGCAGGAGAGCTACCCTGGCACGCAGCTGGTGTGCCGTGTCCGACCAGGACAACCGCTCGACCCCGCGCTGCCGGATGCCCTCGCACAGGGCGCAGGCGAGCTGGTCGGGCTCCGGCGTCAATGGCCGCTCGGTGAGCGTGATCGCTCCGAGTCGCGTGACTTGGCGGGCCAGCACCGACTCGGTCCGCGTATCGTAGCGCACCTCCTCCTCGGTCGCGATCCGGCCCTCGTGGAGCAGCCGGATATCCCTCTCGCTGAGTGGCGCCGCCAGCCTGATCCGGGCGTCGATGCCGGCATCGTCGAGTTCGGCCACGACCAGCCAGCGCTCGGAGGCGAGCGCATCGTTCGGACCGAGCCGTGCGCCACGGCCGCTGGCAAGCAGGAAGGCACCCCGGCTGCCCGGTCGGGCCTGCGCGATCCGGTCGGGGAAGGCGAGGCTCAGCACGAGGCCGGCGGAGGCCGGGTCCGGGTCGGCCGGTGGCACCTGGGCGAGCCGCGCGAGCTGGCGGCGGACG
>JBGAKU010000238.1:0-8490 GCA_044224255.1 Geminicoccaceae bacterium | reverse complement strand
AGCAGGCGGCGGAACCGGTCCGCCACCAGGAGGGCGCTCCAGCCCGGCCAGCCACCCTGACGGCGCCAGAGCGGGCGCAGCAGCCAGAGGCCCAGGGCGAGGCCGGAATATTCGGCGAGCACGGTCGCGGTGGCGACACCGGGCGTGGCGAGGCGCAGCCGGAGCACCAGCCAGAGCGCCAGGAGGGCGTTGATGCCGTTGGTGGCGATCATCAGCGCGAGCGGGCGCCGCGCGTCCTGCAGGCCGAGGAACCAGCCCAGGACCACCATGTTGGCCAGCGCCGCCGGCGCGCCGAACAAGCGGATGAGGAGATAGCGCTCGAACTCGATCGTGACCTCGGGCGTCGGCGCGAACAGCCGTTCGGCCCATGCCACCACGACAGGCCCCGACAGGATGACGAGCAGACCGAGTCCGCCCGCCAGCAGCATCGCCCGGCCGAATGCCGCCCGGGTCTCGTCCAGGTCGCCGGCGCCGAAGGCCTGCGCGGTGAGCGCCGTCGTGCCCATGCGCAGGAAGCCGAACATCCAGTAGAGCACGCTCATCACCAGCGCGCCCAAAGCCACGCCGCCGAGATAGCGCGGCGAATCGAGATGGCCGACCACGGCCGTGTCGACGACGCCGAGCAGTGGCACCGACAGGTTGGACAGGATCAGCGGCCAGGCGAGCCGCCAGGATTCGCGAGTGGCGTTCATGCGACACCGGGCTGGGACCGGCCCGAAGGCCATGCCCGATCTGCTGCAGGATCGCCCCGCGAGCAAACGCGGCGAGCAGGCGGGCGGCGTTATGCCGCCCGGGGCTCAGGCGAACATCCAGCGCAACGCGAACCCGATCCCGGTCCACAGCGCCAGGGACATGGTGACGATGAACAGCGCCGCCTGGGGGATCGGCAGCCGATCGTCGGCATCGCGGGCGAGATCGTCGTTGGCCGGCGCCGCGACGGTGCGGGCGGCCGGTCCGAGATGCGTCATGGCCATGGCCCAGTCTCCCCTGGCAGACCGCGCGAAAGCGGCAGGCCCGAGGGTAGGGGCGAGATGCTAACGGTCAGTTAAGCTGTCGGCTGCAGCTCGGCACGCAGGCCCAGTGCGGCAGTGGCGGGATCGAGCTCGACATCGGCCAGGCTCAAATGCGCGTCCATGGCCACCGGGCGGCGCAGCCGCACGCCGCTGGCGAGCCCGATCGGCAGCAGCCCCTCCGCCTGCGAGCGGACCGCTGGGACCAGGCGGCCGTAGACGCAGTGCCCGCCCTCGCCGTCCAGCGTCTCGCCGGCGGCGAGATCGCGCTTGGCGGTTGCCGCGACGTCGCCGCGCCAGGCGTCGGGCGTGCCGGTCGCCTCGCCGCGCAACGCGGCCGAGGCGACGCTGATGCCGAGCTCCAGGCCGATCAGATGGTAGGGGCGGTAGAGCGCCGCATAGCGGCCGCAGGCGCTGGTGGTGAGGCCGTACTCGGAAAAGCAGCGGGCGGCGTAGTCCGACCGTGCCTTGAACACGACGTACACGCCCCAGCGCAGGTCGCGATGGACCGGCCTTCCGTCGCGCTCGAGCGAGGAGACGACCTCGACCATGCCGGGCCCGTCCAGCACGCCGCCCTCGCTGCGCGGGCGCAGGAGGTAGGGCAGGTCGTCGACCCCGCAGGCGGGGAAGGCGAGGCCGACCGCCGGCACCTGGAGCGCGCAGGCGTTGGCGACCGCGGCCATCTCGATCGCGGACTTGGTGCCGTCGAGAAAGGAGTTGAACATCTTGGGGTTCATGCCGCCGGCCGCGGCGCGCTCGGGCGTGAGGCCGTAATGGCCCCAGACCGTGTCCGGCGTCGAGCGATGGTAGACCGGCAGGTATTTGGTGCCCTTGCCGGCGGCGATCACCTCGAGGCCGCAGGCCCGCGCCCAGTCGACCTGCTCGGCGATCAGCGCCGGCTGGTCGCCATAGGCGAGGCTATAGACCAGGCCCGCCGCGGCGGCACGGCGGGCCAGTGCCACCCCGCACAGCACGTCGGCCTCGACATTGACCATCACCAGATGCTTGCCGGCCGCGATCGCCGCGAGCGCGTGCCCCACGCCGGCCAGCGCATCGCCGGTGGCCTCGACGATCACCTCGATCCCGGGTGCCGACAGCACCTCGGCGGCATCCTCGGTGATCGAGGTCGCCGCGATCTGGTCCTCCCGCCAGCCGATGTCGCGCAGGCGCGCCCGGGCGCGGTTCGGCGCGAGGTCGGCGATCGCCGCGGCGCGCAGGCCCCGACGCGGATCGGTCGGCCCTCGGCCTCACGCTGGCGCAGCAGACGATGCAGATTCATGGCGCCCTCCCCCTTGGCGTGGCCGCAGACAACGGCACCTGCCGCCGGAGCGCAACATCGCCGAACTGTCATGGTCCCGCCGCCGCCCCGTCGCGGTCAGACCCTTAGAGCCTCGGGGCGTGGCCGCACGGGGCCGCGGGTCGCTCGGAGGCGACATGACCATCCTTGCTCGCGTCAACCAGCTCGAGTTGCGCCTGGCACGGGACCCGGGCGAGATCGAGGCCGCCCAACGGCTGCGCTATCGCGTCTTCTACGAGGAGATGGGTGCGATCCCGACGCCGGCGATGCGGGCGAGGGGGATCGACGTCGATCCGTTCGACGCGCTCGCCGAGCATCTCGTGGTCGTCGACCTGGACGGCGACGGCCACCGGCCTTGCGTGGTGGGCTGCTACCGGATGCTGCGAGAGTCGATGGCGCGGGATCGCGGCGGTTTCTACACGGCGCACGAGTTCGACCTCTCGGGTGTGCGCTGCGCCGACGGCGAGGTCATGGAGCTCGGCCGCTCCTGCGTCGAGCCCGAGTACCGGACCGGCGCCGTCATGCAGCTGCTGTGGCGCGGCATCGCCGAATACATCGACGCTCACCGGGTGGGCCTGATGCTGGGCTGTGCCAGCCTGCCCGGGACCGAGCCGAACCAGATCGCCAACGCTCTCGCCTTTCTCCACCACAATGCGCTCGCGCCGGAGGGCATGCGGCCGCGAGCGCTGCGCGATCGGTTCGTGCCGACCGATCGCGTCCCCGCTGATCGGGTCGATGCGCGAGCGGCGCTCAAGCAGCTTCCGCCCTTACTCAAGGCCTATCTGCGCATGGGCGGGATGATCGGCGAGGGGGCGGTGATCGATCACCAGTTCAACACGATCGACGTCTGCCTGGTGCTGCCGACCGAGCGGGTGCAGGCGAACTAGGCGAACTACCAGCGCCACTACCGCATCCAGCGGCCACACGCGGCCGCCTGAATGCCATGACCAAGCGCCCGCTGCGGGGTGCTTTGCGCGGGTTTCTGTTCCTCGCCCTGACCGGCATCCTGCTCCTGGTCCACCTGCCGGTGATGGTGCTCGGGAAGCGTGCCACGCTGGCGGTGCGGCGGCTCTGGTGCCGTGCCACCGCCCGGATTCTGGGCGTGCGGGCCACGGTCACGGGCCGCCCGTTCGGCGCTTGCCCCACGCTGTATGTCGCCAACCACGTCTCCTATCTCGACGTCCTGGTCCTGGGTGCCGTGCTCGACGCGACGTTCATCGCCAAAGCCGAGATCGCGTCCTGGCCGCTGTTCGGGCTGCTCGGCCGGCTGACGCGGACGCTGTTCGTCCGCCGCCACTGGCGCAGCGCCCTGGTCCAGCGCAACACGCTGGCCGGCCGGATGCGCCTGGGCGAGAGCTTCATCCTGTTCGGCGAGGGCACCAGCTCGAACGGCCTGGGCGTGCTGCCGCTCAAGACCAGCCTGCTCAGCGTCGCCGAGCCCTGGATCCTCGACTGCCCGGTCGCGGTCCAGCCGGTCACCCTGGCCTTCACGCACCTAGCGGACGGCACCCCGATCGGCCGCCACAATTGCGACCGTTACGCCTGGCACTCGGACGCCGAGTTCCTGCCGCATCTCTGGGGTGCGCTGCAGCTCGACGGCCTGGAAATCCGCGTGGCCGTGGCCGAGCCGGTGCTTTCCTGGTCGGTCAAGAGCCGCAAGATACTGGGCCGGGAGCTGCAGGCCCGCTTGAGCGGCGATCTCGCGCATCTGCGTCTGGCAGCCGGCGTCGAGCCTGAACAACTTGAAGTTGAGGATCTTATTGCCGAGTTCGGCTGAGATGAGACAAGAAAAAAGGAGGCGTGAGCCTCCTTTTCAGATCGGACCTGCGTGTGTGGGCTTACGCCTCGTTATTCACCTATCTTACCGGTTGATTGCGCGCAGCCAAGCCCACAAAACGGCGAAGATCACAGCTTCCTCTCAACCACCATTTTCTTTGCCTCGGCGATCGCCTTGGCCGGGTTGAGCCCCTTGGGGCAGGTGTTGGTGCAGTTCATGATCGTGTGGCAGCGATAGAGCTTGTAGGGATCCTCGAGCGCCTCGAGCCGGTCGCCGGTGGCATCGTCACGGCTGTCGACCAGCCAGCGATAGGCTTGCAGCAGGGCGGCCGGCCCCAGGAAGCGGTCGCTGTTCCACCAGTAGGACGGGCAGGCGGTGGAGCAGCAGGCGCACAGGATGCACTCGTAGAGGCCGTCGAGCTTGGCCCGATCCTCCACGGTCTGCAGGTGCTCCTTGTCCGGTGCAGGCTGGTAGGTCTGGATCCAGGGCTTGATCCACTCGTACTGGGCCCAGAAGCCGCTGAAGTCGACCACGAGGTCCCGGATCACCTGCATGTGCGGCAGGGGATAGATCGCGACGTCGTTGCCTGCGACGTCGTCGATCGCGGTCGTGCAGGCGAGCCCGTTGTGGCCGCCCATGTTCATGGCGCAGGAGCCGCAGATGCCCTCGCGGCAGGAGCGGCGGAAGGTGAGGGTGGTGTCGACCTCGGTCTTGATCTTGATCAGCGCGTCCAGGACCATCGGCCCGCAGTCGGCGAGGTCGATCTCGTAGGTGTCGACCCGCGGGTTCTGCTGATCGTCGGGGTCATAGCGGTAAATCTTGAACGCGCGCGGCTTCTTCGCCCCAGGCTGGGCCTTGTGGACCTTGCCGGGCTGGACTCGCGAGTTCTTGGGCAGGGCAAACTCGACCATCGTTCCCTCGTCAGCCGCGGGCTCAGTAGACGCGCTTGGCCGGGGGCACCGGCTCGACGTCGTTGGTGAGCGTGTGGGTGTGCACCGGGCGGTTCTCGATCGCAGCCCTGAAGCCGGGATCGATCCAGATCACGGTGTGCTTCATCCAGTTCTGGTCGTCGCGCTCGGGATAGTCCTCGCGGGCGTGGGCGCCGCGGCTTTCCGTGCGGTAGCTCGCCGACTCCATGGTCGCGACCGCCTGAGCCATCAGGTTCTGCAGCTCGAGGGCCTCGACCACGTCGCTGTTCCAGACCTTGGAGCGGTCGTTGACCCGCAGCTCGGCCAGGCTGTCCGCGACCTCGGAGATCCTCTTGCAGCCCTCCTCGAGCATCGGGCCGTCGCGGAACACCGAGGCGTAGCGCTGCATGGTGCGTTGCATCGCGATCCGGATCTCGCCGGTATTCATCGAGCCGCTGGCCGAGCGCACCTTGTCCAGCCGGTCCAGCGACTGCTCGCCAGCACTCGGCGGCAGGCGCTTGTGCGGCGCCCCCGGCGTGACGATCTCGGCCGCCGTCTTGGCCGCGGCGCGGCCGAACACGACGAGGTCGATCAGCGAGTTGCCACCCAGACGGTTGGCGCCGTGCACCGAGGCGCAGGAGGCCTCGCCCACGGCGCTCAGGCCGGACACGATCGTGTCCGGGTCGTTGCCAACCGGGCGGACCACCTCGGTGCGCCAGTTGGTCGGGATGCCGCCCATGTTGTAGTGGCAGGTCGGCACGATCGGGATCGGCTCCTTGGTGACGTCGACCCCGGCGAAGATCTTGGCCGTCTCGGAGATGCCCGGCAGCCGCTCGTGCAGGAGCGCCGGGTCGAGATGCTCGAGATGGAGGTGGATGTGGTCCTTGTTCGGGCCGCAGCCGCGCCCCTCGTTGATCTCGATCGTCTCGGCCCGGCTGACCACGTCGCGGCTGGCGAGATCCTTGGCGGTCGGGGCGTAGCGCTCCATGAAGCGCTCGCCCTCGGCATTGGTGAGATAGCCGCCCTCGCCGCGCGCGCCCTCGGTGATCAGGCAGCCGGCGCCGGCGATGCCGGTCGGATGGAACTGGACAAATTCCAGATCCTGCAGCGGCAGGCCGGCCCGCAGCACCATCGCGTTGCCGTCCCCGGTGCAGGTGTGGGCCGAGGTCGCGCTGGCGTAGACGCGGCCGTAGCCACCGGTGGCGAGGCAGGTGAGATGGCTGTGGAAGCGGTGCACCGAGCCGTCCTCGATGCACATCGCCATCACGCCGCGGCAGGCCCCCTCGTCGTCCATGATCAGGTCGAGGGCGAAATACTCGTTGAAGAACTGGACCTTGTTCTTCAGCGCCTGCTGGAACAGCGTGTGCAGGATGACGTGGCCGGTACGGTCGGCGGCAGCACAGGTGCGGTAGGCCTGGCTCTTGCCGTAGTTGACCGACTGGCCGCCGAAGGCGCGCTGGTAGATCCGCCCCTCGGGGGTGCGCGAGAACGGCACGCCGTAATGCTCGAGCTCGTACACGGCCTCGGGCGCGTTCTTGGTCATGTACTCGATCGCGTCCTGGTCGCCCAACCAGTCCGACCCCTTGACGGTGTCGTACATGTGGAAGCGCCAGTCGTCCTCGTTCATGTTGCCGAGCGCGGCGTTGATCCCGCCCTGGGCGGCGACCGTGTGCGAGCGGGTCGGGTAGACCTTGGTGATGCAGGCGACCTTGAGGTCCGCCTCGACCATGCCCACCGCGGCGCGCAGGCCCGAGCCGCCGGCGCCGACGACGAGGCAGTCGTAATAGTGATCGGTGATCGGATAGGCCCGGGTCATCGCGTCAGCTCCCGAAGGCAATCTTGAGCACCGCGACGACGCAGGCGAGGCCCACCGCCACGGAAGCGAAATTCACCGCCATCATCGCGGCGATCTTGCAGGCCTCGCCGTGCACATAGTCCTCGAGGATGACATGCACGCCGAGCTGCGCGTGCCAGAACACCGTGAAGACGGTGAGCAGCATCGCCACGGTGTTGAACGGCGTGGCGAGCCAAGCCCTGACCTCGTCGTAGCCGGCGCCCGAGAGCGACACCGCCGAGACGATGAACCACAGGGTGAGCGGAACCAGCGCCACCGCGGTGCTGCGCTCGAGCATCCAGTGCTTCGCCCCGCTCCGCGCCGAGGCCTGCGCCAGGAAGCGGGCGCCCAGGGACTTTCCGATCGTTGCCATCCTCGTGCTCCCTCAGCCGACCAGCAGGATCGCGAGCCAGGTCACGACGGTGAGCACGGCGGTCGCCACCACCACCACCATGCCGCTCTGCCGTGCACTTTCGCGGGTAAGGTTGTGGCCGGTATCCCAGATCAGATGCCGGATGCCGTTGAGCGTATGGTAGAACAGGCACGCGGTGAGGCCGAACAGGACGAGGCCGCCGAGGAAATTGTCCATGACCGCCTGCACCGTGGCGAAGCTGTCCGGCCCACCGGCAAGGGCGAGGAGCCACCAGGCCAGCAGGACCAGGGCCACCGCGAGGGCACTGCCCGTGACCCTGTGCGCGATCGACAGGGCCATCGTGAAGTACCAGCGATAAATGTCGAGATGGGGCGACAGCGGCCTGCTCGCCTGGGCCATGTCGTGCTCCTGCCGGACGGTGGACCTGCCCGTTCGGGCGAGCCCTGGTTGCGCGCGCGGATAGTAGACCCGGTCCAAGGAGCGTCAACGCGACATCCGCGCGCCCGCAGCGTGGTCAGGGATTGACGATCAGCCCGACGAGCGACCCCATCGGGCTGATCAGGCGGCCGGCCAGCTCCATCGACGATGCGATCCAGCCGGGGAGCACGCCTTCGTCTTCCGGCGTATTGGCACCGGCGCTGCCGGGCTCGCGCTCGTAGGTGCCCACCAACCGGCTCTCGCGCCCGGTGTCGGGCTGCCCGTAGCAGCTTACGTCGGCGAGGGTCCGGTAGCAGTAGACCGTCTGCGGCGCCGGCGGGGTCGCGCATCCGACCAGCGTCAGCGCCGCCGGCAACGCCAGGGCGCGGGCTCCCGCCAGATGACGCTTGGTTGCCATGCCGTTAACGTCTACCGACATCGCGCGATGGGGCACGGCCGAAGCGGCAGCATGCCTACCGCGCTATGGTTTTCGGAGGGACGGCGCCGCATGCCGCGATTGACCTGGGCATTCTTGCTGTTGCTGGGCCTCGGCGCCTGCAGCTCGACGCCGGTGCAGCTCGGCCCCGATTCCGATCCACGCGTCGCGCGCCAGCTGCTGGTCACGGCGGCCGAGGCCGGGCCGGTGCGCCTGGAGATCAACGGCGTGGTGCGGGCGAGCGACACCACACTCCTGCAGCCCCGCCTGGCCGAGCAGGCGGCTCGCGGCGTGCGCAACATGAGGGTCAGGTTCACGGACGCGCCGGGCGCGCCGGGCTCGGCCATGCTCGTGCTGCTGTTCGACCCGCCCGCCGGGCTCGACCTGCAGCGGGTCTGCGCCTCGTCGCCGCTGCCCGCTTCCGTGCCGAGCCCGGAG
>JBGAKU010000237.1:0-8484 GCA_044224255.1 Geminicoccaceae bacterium | reverse complement strand
GGCGCTGCACCAGGCGTTGGGGGCGGCCGAGATCGACGATCCGACCCTGATCGGCCTGCTGGTGCTGGCCTTCGCCGGCGAGAACGTCACCGTGATCAGCCCCGGCGACAGCTACCACGCCGAGACCAAGCGGGCGGCATACCCGCTCGTCGAGGGCGGCAGCCTGACCACGGACCCGGCGACCTTGCGCCGATCCGCCCGGGCGATGCTGGCTGCCGTGCTCTCCTGTCAGGTCGGCGCCTCCGGCAGCGGCACCATGGCCCGGCATGCCGGGGCCGTGATCGGTGCGGATGCCTGGCTGCCGAGCATGGCGACCGAGGAGTTCCTCGGCTGCCTGTCCAAGGCGGCGCTGAACGAGGTCGCCATGGCCAGCGAGGTCGGCAAGTATGAGCGGGCCAAGGACACGCGAGCGGCCCTGTGCCGGGCGTTCAGGGAGCGGACTTATGTCCACCCGCAGGCTCGGTTCGCGCTCACCGCCGAGGAGCTCGCGGCCGAGCGTCGCGGGTCGGTGCCGGACCCCTCCGGCCTGAAGCCCGAGGCAGCAGCAGGTGGCGGCGACGCTGGTGGCGAGATCCCGGCCGGGGAGATGGCCGACGATGGTGTTGGCGGGCCGGAGGTCGACGCGGACGAGCAGGACCCCATCGCCGCCTGATCCGGCCAGGGAGCCGTGCCGGCGATGCGACGACGTTCTGCGACTGGCACCCCTCCTCGCCCGTCAATGACGGAGCGACCATCTGGCCGAAGCCTTGCCGTCGCCCGGCAACAGTCGCAAACGTGCTGGCGGCAGCTGCGGAAGGTGGAGATGTATACGGCAACGCCGGACGACCGCGACGCGATGCTGACGGATCTGCGCGGTGCCCTGCGCACGGTGGCATGTTGCAGGGAGGCACAGCGGCAGAAAGAAGCCCTTGCCCTGCCGCCGTTCAGGCGACGCGGACGGAATTCGGGCGTCCAAGGTCGAGCATGCGATTGAGGACCTCGACAGCGATGGCAACCTCGGTGACCTGTGCCTCGTCGGTATGGAAGCGCAAACCATCGCCGATGACGCGCTTCCAGCGCCCGATCTGGCTCTCCACGCGAGCCCGCACATTGTAGCCGCTGTCCCGCTGCCAAGCCATCCGGCCCCGTTCGTTGATCGCCTGAAGATGGCGATCGCGCTGCGTCGGTACGGTCTCCGCCGTCGCACTCGGCATCGCGTCCCGGCGCGGCGGCACGATCACCGCAGCCTCCGGATGGCGCTCGTGCACATCGGCGTAAACGCTGCTTCGATCAAAAGCTCCGTCACTTGTGAGCGAGGCCACGGGATGATCGACCTGGTCGAGCAGAAGTCCGACCTGGGTGGCGTCATCGACGCCACGATCGGTCAGCGTGGCGGCCACGATCCGGCCGCTGGTTGCGTCCATGCCAATATGCAGGACACGCCACGAGCGCCGCTTTTTGGTCCCATGCTTCTCGAGCAGCCACTCCCCGGGCCCACTCAGCTTCAATCCCGTGCTGTCCACCAGCAGATGCAGCGGCCCGCCGTCCAGGCGAGGTCGGGCTGACAGCTTTACGGTTCGGGCCCGCCGGCCGATGGTCGAGTGATCCGGAACCGGCAGCTCGAGGCCAAGCAGGTGGAGGATCGAGCTGATCAGCCCTTCGGTCTGACGCAGCGCCAAGCGGAAGACGGCACGCAACATCAATGCCGTCGTGATTGCCAGGGCCGAGTAGTGCGGCTGGCCGCCCGGTGTGGTGCGCGGCGCTGCTCTCCAGCTCGCGATGGCCTCGTCGGTGACCCATACCGTGAGGCTGCCGCGCCGGCGCAGGGCGGCGTCATACGCAGCCCAGTTGGTCACGCGCCGCTTCGGCCGAGGGATATGATGACGGCGGCCGGCATTGGCCTTGTGCGGCATGGCGGAAGGGCCCGAGCGGCCAGAAGAGCACCGCTCCCTACCGTGCCACCTACCTCCGTGCAACACACCGGCCAGCGCTCGAAGTCGGCCCGCCAATCGTCCTTCAGCCGGGCGATCACCGAGGGCGACAGGTTCGGGGCCTCGCGGCCCAGCAAGGCGGCGAGCGCCTCTTGGAAGTCGCCCATCGAGACGCCGCGCAGGTAGAGGATCGGCAGCAGCGCATCCAGGCTTTGTGTCCGCCGTGCCCATCGAGGTAGGATCGCCGAGGTGAACCGGATGCGCTCGGCTCGCTCGCTGGTGCCGCGATCGCGCAGCTTCACCCGACGCACCTCGACAGGGCCGATCCCGGTCTGAACGAGGCGCTCCGGCCCCAGCCCGTGTCGCACGACGCGGTCACGCCCATCCGGCAGTTGCTCGCCCTTCATCGCAGTCAAGAACGCCTCGGCTTCCGCCTCGATAGCTTGGGCCAGCAACCGGCGGGCGCCGCTCCTCAGGATGGCGGTCAGCGGATCATCGATCGCGTCGGGCTGACGGAGTGGGACAACAATGCTATCGCCCTTCATGGCGTATCGCTCCTTCGGGAGGTTCGGGCAGGCTGGGTACCCGCCTCGATACGCCGCCTCTCTCAAACCGCCATCACCCAGTTTCGACCATAGCTCATGCGCTCGCCGGCCCGAAAGTGCTGGCAATCAGCACCCGCATGAATCTGTGCGGAGCGACGGTGGGACATTGGCTCGAGCGCTTCAACGCATGCGGCCTGCAAGGGTTGGAGGAGGACGTGCGCAGCGGGCGGCCACCGACCTATTCCGCTGAACAGAGAAGGCTCTAAGATGCTGCCAGAACTGGTGGCAGCGAGATGCTCCCCGGAGCACCCCCGTTCTATGTGAGAGTCAGAACTGGCTTTGGGCCTGCCGCAAGTACGTCCCCGCCACCGACTACGGAGCCGCACGGACCAGGACCTCCGAGCTTTGGGCAGAGATCACCGGTGTCGTGGCTGCCGCGTAGGATCGGCAGCATTCCACCCTTCGCGTTCGTCGGCCAACAAATTGACGGTGCCGTCGAGTAAGCTCACTCGTGCTTCGGCCCGGCTTCGCCGGAGAGGCCGCCACCCAGCCGGCGCAGCGAAATTTCGACCCGGGCATCAGCCTCGCTGATCTCCTTAAGCGCCGTGCGCGTGAAGTTGATGTGCCGCTCGGCCGCCAGACGCGCCGCGTCCGGGTCGTGGGCAAGAATCGCTGTATGAATCGCCGCATGCTGCTCCAGCAGCAGGTCGCGCACCCCGCGCCGCGAGTAGAGCTTGTCCCGATTGTAGAACACTTCCGTGCGCAGCATCTGCGATAGGGCCCGCATGATGTGCAGCAGCACGACATTGTGTGCCGCCTCGTAGACGGCGATATGGAGATCGGCGTCGGCGTTGGCCTCGTCGATCGGGTCGTCCTTGCCGTGGCTGGCCTCGATCCGGCGCATGCAGCTCGTCAGCACGTCGAGATCGATGTCGGTCGCGCGCTGAGCGGCGAGTTCTGCGGCGGTACCTTCGATCACCTGCCTGAATTCCAAATAGTCGTCGGCAGTTTTGGGCCGCGAGCGCAGCAGTTTGGCGAGCGGATCGGTGATGCTGGTGCCGAGCATCGCGACCGCGGCACCGCCCCCTGCCTCCCTAGTCAAGAGCCCCTCTTGCTGCAGCGAGCGCAGCCCTTCGCGCAGGGTCGGCCGTGAGACCACCAGACGCTCGGCCAGTTCGCGTTCGGCCGGCAGCTTCTCGCCGGGGCGCAACGACCCCTCGAGGATCAGCCTCTCGATGTGTCGTGCCACCGCTTCCGCTGCCTTGGCCGGCTTCACTGTCTCTGTGGTCATCGCCGCTTCCTCGGTCGTGCTGTCAACCAGCAACGTAGATTCGGTCGTAAAATATGTCCAGGCTTGGACATCATGCCATGCGAACAACCAGGTTGCCGTACTCGGTAAAAAATTATCCAAGCAGAAGGTCATGGCAATATTGCATTGCTAGGCCGGCTTGCCGATGCGGCGGCGAGCCTGGGGATGGCGTGAATGTCTTCCTAGGGCATGGATCCCGGCCGCGTCGCAGTCCCACGCCGCACTTGGATCTCATGTCCCAAGGTTCGCCGGCGTGGCCATTCGTGCCCCCAGATCGTGTGCTCGGGCGCGCAGGCCGGTTGCCAGATGGCCGGGTAGCCACCTAAGCTTCGCTTCTTTCAGTCTGGTATGATGGCCGGCGTCGCCTCATTCGGGCTTTGCCGGCAGCCGGGCCGAACCTCAACACAAACCCATGATATGGCCACATGTCTACGACCCCTTGACCAGCATGTGGCTGCCGACGCTGCTCGCTGTCCTCTTGCTCCTGATGCTGCTCGGACCATCGGCATCTTCGAGATGTGGACGCATCTGGCCGCGGATGGCACGGCCATGGGCGAGCTGCTCAGTAACTTTGACCTCCTCGTAGCCGGCAAGCCGGCCGTAGACCACCTGCCGCAGGAGACCGAGTAGCCGGTGGCGGAAGTTCCTCTCGTGTCGGCCTTCCGACGGAGCCGAGGCGCCCATGGCGGTGAGGTCGAAGCTGTCATCCAGCCCACGGTACGCGAGCAGGCCAGCATCGGAGGTGATCCGGCCGCCCTGGAATTCGAGCGTGGGGCGGCAGTCGAACGCGGCCCGCAGGGCTTTGTTCGTTTCACCCATTGCGTCCGCCATCCCGCACCCACCGGATCGCTACTATGTCTCTGATCCTCATAGCAGAATCAGCCTAGAGCATCAGCTGCAGATCACCTCATCTGGGAAACACGTGGTCAATAGAAGCACGTGTCACCTGAGCGACCCAACTGTCACAGATCTTGCGTGCCCAGTTCATAGATGACGACCTTGATCCTACAGGAGGCGAGACCGCTCGCGTAGCATCGGCCGCGGCACGGCCGACTGCATCCATGGATCGGATGTTGATCCTAATACTGGCTGCCTTGACATTCATGGTAAAAAGATTTATCCATTCGATATCGGCTGGCATGTTTTGTGGCCATGTGATTCGTGCAAGCGCACACTACGATATCGCCTCAGGAAGAGCACAAATGCTTGAGACAGAATCCAGTCTCTGTTCCAGGTACCTTCGTCGATACGCGTTGAATGATCGGGTATATTTCAACATATGCGAATATATGAGTGAAGATGGTTACATCTCTTTTTCAACATGTATGCTATCAACTAGGTGCATGCACTGCCATATACACTCAATAATTCTATGAATATATTGAAACTGGACCCGTATATGCTCCGGCGACTAGCGAGGGATCTCGTATCGCTCGCGAATGCATTGGACGCAGAGAGGACGCTGGGTGTTGACGACCAGAAGGCCGACCTCAAGAATTGGTACCTGCAACGTGTTCAGTGGCTTGTCGCTACAGGCCAGCGTGCGTCTCGCAGGGATGACGAGCTGGCCTTCGCCGCCACCAGCTTCCCGGTAACGCGGGAATGCATACGGAAGCTCCGCCGTGAATTTGCGCCGCCCGAATGGTCAAAGCCTGGCCGACCTCGGCGGGAGAAAGTTGTGCCGCCAGATTAGCCAGATTTGACGGCCAGTTTATCGACTGTTCTACGGTCATAGCGGAGGAGGCTCTTAGCCAACGCCCGACAAGAGGGATGGGCAGCATGACCGATATCGTGATCGTCGCGGCGGCGCGGACTCCGATCGGGGCCTTCATGGGCAGCCTCGGCAGCGTGCCGGCGGATCAGCTGGGGGCGGTGGTGATCAAGGCGGCCCTGGAGCGGGCGCAGCTCGCCCCGGAGGAGGTCTCGGACGTGATCCTGGGCCAGGTGCTGACGGCGGGGCAGGGGCAGAACCCGGCGCGGCAGGCGGTGATCAAGGCCGGGCTGCCGATCGAGACGCCGGCCATCACCATCAACCAGGTCTGCGGCTCGGGCCTGCGGGCGGTGGCGATGGGCTACCAGGCGCTGATGTCGGGGGATGCCAGCGTGGTGCTGGCCGGCGGCCAGGAGAGCATGAGCCTCGCCACCCACTGCGCCTATCTGCGTGGCGGCACCAAGATGGGCAGCCTCGAGTTCGTCGACACGATGATCAAGGACGGGCTCTGGGACGCCTTCAACGGCTACCACATGGGCACGACGGCCGAGAACGTGGCGCAGAAGTGGCAGATCACCCGCGACCAGCAGGACCAGTTCGCGGCGGGCTCGCAGGCCAAGGCGGCGGCGGCGCAGGCGGCCGGCAGGTTCAAGGACGAGATCGTCCCGGTCACGGTCAAGAGCAGGAAGGGCGACGTCACCGTCGACGCCGACGAGTACATCAAGGCCGGCACCACGGCCGAGACGCTGGCCAAGCTGCGGCCGGCCTTCAGCAAGGACGGCTCGGTCACGGCCGGCAACGCCTCAGGGCTGAACGACGGGGCTTCGGTGACGGTGCTGATGACGGCGGCCGAGGCGCAGCGGCGCGGCCTCGTGCCGCTGGCGCGGATCGCGTCCTGGGCCACGGTCGGCGTCGACCCGGCGGTGATGGGCTCGGGCCCGATCCCGGCCTCGCGCAAGGCGGTCGAGAAGGCCGGCTGGAAGCTCGGCGACCTCGATCTGGTCGAGGCCAACGAGGCCTTCGCGGCCCAGGCCTGCGCGGTCAACAAGGACCTCGCCTGGGACCCGGCCAGGGTGAACGTGAACGGTGGTGCGATAGCGTTGGGGCATCCGATTGGGGCGTCGGGGAATCGGGTTTTGGTGACGCTGCTGCACGAGATGCAGCGGCGTGACGCGAAGAAGGGGCTGGCGACCTTGTGCATCGGCGGTGGGATGGGGATCGCCTTATGCGTGGAGCGCGACTGAGCCGGTAGGGACAGGCAGGGGGGCTTGAAGCATGGCACGGGTGGCGTTGGTGACGGGTGGGAGCCGGGGGATCGGGGCGGCGATTTCGCTGGGTCTGCAGGCGGCGGGCTGCCAGGTGGCGGCGACCTATGCCGGCAACGAGGCGGCGGCGGCTTCGTTCAAGGCGGCGACCGGGATTGCGGTGTTCAAGTGGGACGTGGCGGACGCGGCGGCCTGCCAGGCGGGGATCGCCTTGGTCGAGGCCGAGCTGGGGCCGGTCGAGATCCTGGTCAACAATGCCGGGATCACGCGTGATGCGGCGTTCCACCGGATGAGCCTGGAGCAGTGGCAGCAGGTGATGTCGACCAACGTCGACAGCCTGTTCACGATGACCCGGCCGGTGTGGGAGGGGATGCGGGCCAGGAAGTTCGGGCGGGTGATCAGCATCAGCTCGGTCAACGGCCAGAAGGGTCAGTTCGGGCAGACCAACTACGCGGCGGCGAAGGCGGCGGCGATCGGCTTCACCAAGGCTTTGGCGCAGGAAGGGGCGGCGCTCGGGATCACGGTCAACTGCATCTGCCCGGGCTACATCGCGACCGAGATGGTCAAGGCGGTGCCGGAGGAGGTGCTGAAGGCGAAGATCCTGCCGCAGATCCCGGTCGGGCGGCTGGGCGAGCCCGAGGAGATCGCGCGCTGCGTCGCCTTCCTCGCCAGCGACGAGGCCGGCTTCATCACCGGCTCGACCCTGTCCGCCAACGGCGGCCAGTACATGGCCTGAGCCGGGGCCTGATCTGGGCCTGAGCCGGGGCCCGAGCGGGGGCGGGGCCTGCCGCCGGTGCCCGCGGCGGCGCGATGCAAGAGAGAACGGACAAAGGGGGGGAGGCATGGAGCGGACGGTGGACAGCGACCCGATCGAGACGGGCGAGTGGCGCGAGGCGCTGGGCTCGGTGCTGGCGTTCGAGGGGGCGGAGCGGGCGCGGTTCCTCCTGGGCGAGCTGATGGGCGAGGCGCGCCGGCAGGGGGCGCCGGTGCCCTATTCGGCGAACACGCCCTATCTGAACACGATCCCGCCGGACCAGGAGCCGCCACATCCGGGCGACCGGGCGATCGAGCACAAGATCAGGAGCTACATCCGCTGGAACGCGCTGGCGATCGTCCTGCGCGCCAACAAGGAGAGCAGCGAGCTGGGCGGGCACATCGCGAGCTTCCAGTCCTCGGCCCTGCTCTACGACACCGGCTTCATGCATTTCTGGCACGCCCCGACGGAAGAGCATGGCGGTGATCTGATCTACGTCCAGGGCCACGTCTCGCCCGGGATCTATGCCAGGAGCTTCCTCGAGGGGCGGCTTGCCGAGGCGCAGCTGCTGCGCTTCCGGCAGGAGGTCGACGGCGGCGGCCTCAGCTCCTACCCGCATCCCTGGCTGATGCCGGACTACTGGCAGTTCCCGACCGTGTCGATGGGCCTGGGCCCGCTGATGGCGATCTACCAGGCGCGGTTCCTCAAATATCTGCAGGGCCGCGGCCTGGCCAAGACCGAGGGCCGCAAGGTCTGGGCGTTCCTGGGCGACGGCGAGTGCGACGAGCCGGAGAGCTTGGGCGCCATCTCGCTGGGCGGGCGCGAGAAGCTCGACAATCTGGTGTTCGTCATCAACTGCAACCTGCAGCGGCTGGACGGGCCGGTGCGCGGCAACGGCAAGGTCATCCAGGAGCTGGAGGGGATCTTCCGCGGTGCCGGCTGGAACGTGGTCAAGGTCCTGTGGGGCACGGGCTGGGACAAGCTGCTCGC
>JBGAKU010000236.1:0-8544 GCA_044224255.1 Geminicoccaceae bacterium | reverse complement strand
CCTGCTCGATCCGGCGCGCCGCCCCGGCGACCTGCCGGCCCTGATCTGCGCCAGCGACGGCAATCACGGCCTCGCCGTCGCGGCTGCGGCGCGGTTCGCTGGCGGCCCCGCCCGCGTCTACCTCCACGGCGGGGTCCCGCCGGCCCGCGCGGGCCGGATCGAGGCGCAGGGGGCCGAGATCGTGCGGGTGCCGGGCACCTACGACGACGCCGTGGACGCCGCCGTCGCAGCGGCACGGGCGGGCGACGGCATCCTCGTCGCCGACACCACGGACGACCCCGCCGACCCGGTCGTCGGCGACGTCATGGCGGGCTACGGCGTGCTGGCCGCCGAGATCCGGCGGCAGGTCGACGGCGCCGGCCACCAGCGGCCGACGCACCTCTTCGTCCAGGCAGGCGTCGGCGGCCTGGCCGCCGCGCTGGCCGACGGCCTGGCACCATGGCTGGCACCCCCGGCGGCCGTGATCGTCGTCGAGCCGGAGCACGCGGCCTGCGTCACCGCCGCCCTGGCCCAGCGCCAGCCCGTCCGCGTTGCGGGCGATCTCGAGACTGCGGCCGAGATGCTGTCCTGCGGCGTCGCCAGCGCGCCGGCCATGGTGGCGCTGCGGCGGCACCGCGCCCGCGCCATGACCGTCTCGGAGGCCGAGCTGGAGGCAGCACCCCGCCTGCTGCGCGCGCATGGCGGCCCGGCCACCACCCCTTCGGGGGCCGCCGGCCTCGCCGGGCTCGCCGGCTCCTGCGGCCTCGGGCTCGACCCGGCCAGCCGGGTCCTGATCGTCGTGACCGAGGCCGACCTCCCGGAAGACGCGGCATGAGCCTGTCGATCGATGCCGAGCGCCTGCTCGACCGCATCCAGCGCCTCGGGCAGATCGGGCGCGACGCGGAGGGCCGCCTGACGCGGCTTGCGGTCTCCGATGCCGACAAGTCCGCCCGCGACCTGCTCGCAGATTGGATGAGGGCGGCCGGCCTCGAGATTGCAGTCGACCGTATCGGCAACCTGTTCGGGCTCTGGCGCGGCGCGGAGCATGGCGACCTGCCGCCAGTGATGGTCGGCTCGCACATCGACACCGTGATCGACGCCGGCATCTATGACGGCTGCTACGGCGTCCTGGCCGGCCTCGAGATGATCGCCACACTGCGGGAGGCCGGGCTCCAGCCCACCTGCCCGATCGCGGTCGCGGCCTTCACCAACGAGGAGGGTGTGCGCTACGCGCCCGACATGATGGGCTCCTTGGTCTACGCCGGCGGCCTTGCCGCCGAGACCGCGCTCGCGACGGGGGGCAATGACGGCACGGTGCTCGGCGAGGAGCTGGCGCGCATCGACTATGCTGGCAACGAGGAGCCGGGCTTCCCGCAGCCGCGGGCCTATGTCGAGCTCCACGTCGAGCAGGGGCCGATCCTGGAGTGCGGGGGCATCCCGATCGGCGCGGTGGCGAACCTTCAGGGCATCTCGTGGCAGCGCATCACGATCGAGGGTGTCGCCAACCATGCCGGCACCACGCCCATGGCCATGCGCCGCGACGCCGGGCAGGCGGCCGCCCGGGTCGTGACCTTCCTGCGCGACCACATCGCCAGCGCCGACGCCGCCACCGTGGCGACGGTCGGCTGCATGACCTTGGCCCCGAACGCCATCAACGTCATCCCCGCGCGCGCCACCTTCACGGTCGACCTGCGCAATCCCGACGAGGCGAAGCTGCAGGAGGCCGAGGCAGCGCTCGCCCGCTACCTCGAGAAGCTGGCGCAGGCCGAAGGTGTCAGCATCTCGACCGAACCCCTGGCGCGCACGGCCCCCGTGACCTTCGACCCGGGCATCGTCGAGCTGATCGAGCGCACCGCCGAACGGCGGGGCCTGCGCTCCCTGCGCATGACCTCCGGCGCCGGCCACGACGCCCAGATGCTGGCCCGAATCTGCCCCGCCGCCATGATCTTCGTCCCCAGCACCGCCGGCATCAGCCACAACCCCCGCGAGCATACGCCCGATGCGGACCTGATCGCGGGCGCCAATGTGCTGCTGGACGTGGTGCGACGGCTCGCTGGGTGCTGATCCGCACGCTGGAGGGATCACGAGCTAAAGGGATCGGTGACTGTCTTGGTCTTTCAAGCTGGCTGTGCTGGCTACCTTCGCGCGCCGTCTCCGAGCATGGCGCTGAGGATCACGAGGAGCTTGCGCATGGCGGCGCCCGTCTCGGGCCGGCTGGCTGACCCGCTCTACCGGCGGTACCCCGATCCGGCCGAACGCGCCGCCGTGGAGGCGGTGCAACCGGGATCGAGCACGCCCTGCAGGATGTAGGTGTCGCCATCCGTGCTGATCGCATTCGCCCGAATGGTCTGCGCTCCCGCACCGCCCACGGTGCCGTGGAAGGCGAGGCCGTATTGGCCGGAGGCGATGCCCACGGCCTGCCAAGCGTCGGGCTGCGTGTTCAGTTCATCGAGCCGATAGATGGTCGGGCCGAAGCCCTCGATGATCAGCCTGCCGTTGTTGCGGAAGGTGAAGCAGTCGTCGAACTGATTGCCGAAGCTGGCGTAGACGGTGACGTGATAGGTCTTGCCCTGAGGCGAATTGGCCGCCGCGGCCCCGGAGCCGAGACCCAGGACCAGACCGAGGCCGAGCGCAGTGTGGAAAAACCGCATGGACGATCTCCCTCCCCATCGGGTCTGCGACCCGTACCGGCACGGTCGAGGTCGGGCCATGCTGTGTCAATGTCCAGTTTCCGCCAGCGGATCGATGCTCGCTCACGGCGCGCGCTTGTTCGCCTGCCGATGGTTGCCTTCCGTCACGACCTGTGATTCTCCTCTCGAACAGCCGCTCGTCCGGATACGGGACCGCGATGTATAAACCGATCGGAGCCGGGCAGACTGGCGGGCGTTCGCGCAGGTACCGGAGGATCGGCGCGGTCGTCGGCCTTGCGCTGCTGTGGTTGCTGCTCGCCGCATCTGCATCGGCCCGCCCCAACTTCGTGCTCATGCTCACCGACGACCAGCGCTGGGATGCCGTCGGCGTAGTCCAGCGCGAGTTCGGCGCGGCCGGACGTCTGCCCTGGCTGGCCACGGCCACGCCCAATCTCGACCGGATCGCACGCGAGGGCTTCCGCTTCCGCAACGCGTTCGCGGTCAGCTCGCTGTGCTCGCCGAGTCGGGCCGCGATCCTGACCGGCCGCTACAACCACCTCAACGGCGTCGCGAACAACCACACGCACTTCCCCGTCGCGAACGTGACCTATGCCAGCCTGCTGAGCGCGGCCGGCTACCGGACCGGCTATTTCGGCAAGTGGCACATGGGCAGCCAGCGCGAGCGGCCGGGCTTCGCCGAGTATGCCAGCTTCATCGGCCAGGGCAGCTACACCAACGCGCGGTTTCTCGTGAACGGCACGTCGGTCCCGACCGCGGGCTGGGTCGACGATGTCAGCACCGACTATGCGCTCGACTTCATCCGCCGCAACGCCGCGCGATCCTTCGCCCTGGTGCTCGGCTTCAAGTCGCCGCATGGCCCCTGGACGCCGCCGACCCGGCTGAACGGCCTGTTCGCCGACGCCGTGCCGGTCGCTCCCGCCAATGCGACCAGCTACCCGCCCTGGGATTCGACGCGGGTGCCGGCCGCCAGCCCGGCCGACGACATCCGCCGCTACTCGCGCACGCTGGTCGGCGTAGACCAGAATGTCGGGCGCGTCCTGGCGCTGCTCGACGCGCTCGGGCTCGCCCGGAACACGGTCGTCGTCTTCGCCAGCGACAACGGTTTCTTCCTCGACGAGCACGGCATGGGCACGCCGCAGGACGGCACCGGCAACAAGCGCGCGGCCTATCAGGAATCGGTCCGCGTGCCGCTCCTGGTCCGCTATCCGGCCCTGGCGCGCCGCAACCGCACCATCGACGCGGTCACGCTCAACGTCGATCTGGCCCCGACCATCCTGCAGCTCGCCGGCCTCGCCCGTCCGGCCACGATGCAGGGCAAGAGCTTCTTGGGCATCATGCGCGGCACGTTCCTGCGCAACCGCACCCGGTTCCTCTACGAGTATTTCTACGAGACCGGCTGGCTGGTGCCGACCCAGGTGGCGCTGCAGCAGGGCCCCTACAAGCTGATCCGCTACCGGGCCAACCCGGCCTGGACGGAGCTGTTCGCGCTGGACCAGGACCCGCTGGAGATGCGCAACCTCGCCCCCCTGCCCGAGGCGGCGGCACTCCTCGCCAGCATGAACACATCCTTGGACGCCGAGCTGACCCGCTTCGGCTATGTCGTTCCCACCTATGCCGATCCCGAGCCCGGGGTCGATTGACGCCCCTCGCTCACCCCGGCCAGCACCCGCTCGATCATCCGCACCAGATCCTCGTCGCGGAACGGCTTGCCCAGCACCGGCGCGTCGGCGAACGCCTTCGGCAGGCCGTGGCGGCCATAGCCGGTCACGAACACGACCGGCACGCCGCGCCCGCACAGCCGCACCGCCACGCTCTCGCTCGAGCCCTGGCCGAGATGGACGTCGAGCAACGCCAGGTCGCAGTCGCTGTCCTCCGCCACGCGCAGCGCCGTCGCCGCATCACCGATCGGCCCCTGCACGGTCACACCGCGCTCGGTCAGCACCTCCTCGATCAGCATCGCGATCAGCGCGTCGTCCTCGACCACCAGCACCCGGCGCCCCCGCAGCGCGTCCCCCGCCATCGCCCCAGTCTCCGCCCGAAGCCGCCGCCGGGGCGGGTGCGACTCGGCTCTGGTCGCCGGGGAACCGGCGCAAGACCAAGCTGGGGTCGAGCCGACCCGTGGCACCCGACAAGTTTCCACCCGGCATATCCCTCGCCATTTGACCCGGAACGCCGGTGGCGCGCCCAGGTTCCAGCGAGCGCCGGATTCGGCCTTTGCCGGCCATCCGCCGGGCTCAGAAATGCAGCGCGAGCTCCACGCCCGTGCCCCTGCCGCGCAGCTCCCAGCTCACGCTGGTGCCCGGGAAGCGCTGCTCGTAGTCGCGCAGATCGCTGGTCGCCCGCCACGGCTCGCTCCAGATCTGCGCCTCGCCGACGGCGATGCCGATCAGCGTCGATTCCGCCGCGTCGCGGCCGTCGCCCACGGACCAGATGATCGCACCGCCGAGCAGGTTGGTGGCGATCCCGAGCAGGTGGCGGCTCCAGCTGTAGCGCGTCTGCGCCCGCTCGGCCCCCTGGCGCAGCAGCCGCTCGCCCACCGCCACGCGCTGCTGCAGCACCGCCCGACCGTCGCCCGGCACCTCGCGCATCGGCTGCGCCCCATAGGTGCCGGGCAGCGGGTCGCGGAACATGCTCACCATCTCCGCCGTCGCCAGCGCCGACTTGGCGGCGTCGACGATGCTGCGCACCCGCTCGTCGCCATCGTCCGCCCGCACCGCATAGACCGTGTTGCTGACCAAGCCCGCCGTATAGATGCCGGTCCAGCCATACTGCCAGGTGAGCGCGGTCGGCCGCGCCGCATCCAGCCGCTCCTCGAGAAACCCGACCCGCGCCGCCAGCTCCTCGTCGGTAGGCATCACCAGCGGCACGGTGGACTCGGGCGAAGCTGCCGCAGCCGGTCCGGCCCAGACCATGGCGACGAGCAGGAGCAGGGACAGTCGCACGTTCGAGGCCTCCGCTGTGTGCCGGCACAGTCCGCGGGCGGCAGTGCCGGGTCAACCGGCTCGGGCGCTTGTCGGCGGGCTCGGCGCCGTCTTCCGAGACCGCCTCCGGCCCGAAGCTCGCCGACAACAACCTCCTGCTGCCCAACCCCCACTTCGTCGGCCGCGAGGACGCACTTGCCGAGCTGCGCCGCCTGCTCACTGCCGGCCAGGGTCCCGCCGTGCTGACCCAGGCGATCACCGGCCTCGGCGGCATCGGCAAGACCCAGACAGCACGCGCCTACGCTCACCGCCATCTCGCCGACTACGAGCTGATCTGGTGGCTGCGCGCAGAGACCCCAGCCACGCTTGCCGCCGACTACGCCACCCTCGCCGGCCCGCTCGGCCTCGACCCCGACACTGCCGACCAGGCCAAGCTGAACGCCGCAATCCGGCAGCGGCTGCAATCCCGCTCCACCTGGCTTCTGATCTTCGACAATGTGGAGGACCCGTTGCTGCCCCGGGAATGGCTGCCGGGCACTGGCGGCGGCCACTCATTGATCACTTCGCGCCGTACCGACTGGCAGGGCTTGGCGAAGCCGTTGAGCCTGCCAGTGATGTCGGAGGACGAAGCAATAGCGATTCTGACAGGCAGTTCGGACGGCCGAATTCTATTGCCGGCCGAGCATGCGGTCGCCTCGGATCTGGCCAGGGACCTCGGGTACCTGCCCCTCGCCCTGGCCCAATCCCGAGCCTATATGGTCGAAACTGGTCGGGGCCTCGCCAGCTATCTCTCGCTGTTTCGCTCCAGCCGGCCGGCCGACTTCGCCAACAACCGGCCAAGCCTCGACTATTTGGCGAGCTACGCCACCACTTGGAAGATCTCGATCGACGCGGCCGAGGCCGCCTGCCCTGCCGCCCGGCCGCTCCTGGAACTGCTCGCCTTCTTCGCCCCCGACCCACTACCGATCGAGGTGCTTGGCGCCGACCCCGCGGCCCTGCCCGCCGAGCTGCGTGAGGAGCGCGCCCGCGACGATGCCGTGGCCGCCCTGCGCCGCTACTCGCTCATCGCAGCCGAAGCTGGCGCAGTCACCGTTCATCGCCTGGTGCAGGCAGTCACACGTGACGGGCTGGATGAGGCGGCTACGCGAGCTTTCGCCGAGACTGCTGTGCGGCTGGTGGAGGGCGCTTTGCCGAAACCAGCGTGGGATCACACCAACTGGCCCGCCCATGCAACAATGCTGCCCCATGCGGTCGCTGCCGCAGATCAGTCAGAGCAATCAGGGGCGGGACTTGACGCTGCTGCCATAGTGCTGAACCAGACGGCACTCTATCACGAAGCTCGCGCTGCTTGGCTTGAGGCAGAGCCACTGTATCACCGCGCTATCGCCATCGGCGAGAAGGCCTACGGACCGGAATGTCGCGAACTCGCTACCTTCATCAACAACCTCGCTTGCCTATACAGAGCGGCCGGCCGCTACACCGAGGCAGAACCCCTCTACCGGCGCGCCATCGCCATCGGCGCAAAGGTTCTCGATTCCAGCGATCACGACCTCGCCATCTGGCTCAACAATTTCGCGATGCTCTGTGTGGACACCGGCCACTACACCGAGGCCGAACCCCTCCTCCAGCGCGCCATTGCCATTGGCGAGAAGGTACGCGGCTCCGACCACCCTGACTTGGCTCGGTCCCTCAATAATCTAGCCGCCCTCTATTTCGAGACCGATCGCTACGCCGACGCCGAGCCACTCTACAGGCGCGTCATTACCATCGCGGAGAAAACACTTGATAGCGATCACCCTGATCTCGCCACTTGGCTCAACAATCTCGCATCTCTGTACAGTGGCACCGGACGCTATACCGACGCCGAATTACTCTATTTGCGCTCGATTGCTATTGATGAGAGAGCATATGGACCATATCATCCGGAGGTTGCGAAGGACATCAGCAATCTGGCCAATCTCTATCAGAGGACTGGCCGCCGAGCCGAGGCCGAGTCCCTCTACCAGCGCGCAATTGCTATTGCCGAGAGGACACTCGGTCTGGATCACCCCGACTTGGCCATCCGACTCAGCAACCTCGCTGATCTATACGGAGTGACCAGTCGCCACGCTGAGGCTAAGTCCCTCTACCAGCGGGCTATTGCTATCCTTGAAGCTAGCCTGCCGCCCGACCATCCCCACATCGCGACCGTCCGGGCAAGCTACGCTCGAGTGCTGGCGAGTCTTGGCCGCCCCGACCAATCAGCGGTGCGAACCGACTGATCACTGCCCGGGCGCTGGGCCTGGCCCGCGGATCGAGATACGCACCTCCCTTTTGCCCGCAACAGGGTAACCAACCGGCCCCCACCGATCATGACCGTCCGGTCAACCCTCACGACATGCCCGGCCCAGGCACGCCCTCGTTGGCGCGGTTCCATCACCTTCGCGCGCTCACCGCCACCAAGCCGATGGGCCAGACGCTGCCACCGCTCGCCCCTCGCTTCACTCGGGGCTCCCGGCTGGGCGCGATACCTTTTCCAGGCTCCCGCAGATTACCCGAATATCGTGAACGAACCGTCAGCGGAGCCCGGCCCGGCCACCGCCTACAGCCGTTCCGCGCCGCGCGGCACGTCGTCCCCGCTCTCAGGCAGGTTCTCGGCCGTGATGCCTGCCAACAAGGCCTCCAGCGTCGGCAGGCGAGGCTGAACGACCAGACGGCCGTCCGCCACCGTCAGCTCCACATGACGCCCTTCCGCCAAGCCCACCTCGCTCGCGAGGCGGCGCGGGATGCGGAGAGCAAGGCTGTTGCCCCAGCGGGCGACATGGGTGCGCATCGACGGCTCCGTAGGGCAGAGCTTCGACTCTGAACCCTACCGTGGGCGAGCCTTGCCGGCCAGACGCCCGTGCTTGGAATATATTCCTTAATATGCTACACTCCGGGTCCCTGCGTGCGGGAGCCTGCCATGACCGAAGCCGTCCAAACGCCCTCGCCCAAGAAGCGCGGCCCGAGCACGC